>JBJESA010000334.1:0-5219 GCA_051882535.1 Oscillospiraceae bacterium | reverse complement strand
CGCCCATCGGTCCGTTCCATACAACGGTCTTTGCAGACTTAGCAGCTTCAGCAAAAAGCTCCATAGTCTTCGGGCCGATATCAAGTCCCATCATATCTGCGGGAATCTTGTCGGAATCAACAATCTGAACCTGAGCCTCAATGTCAGCGTCAATCGGGTCGGGGAATGCCTTTGCGATAGTAGTATCAACGGGGAGAAGCAGCTTCTTGCCGTTCTTCTCAGCCTTTGCGATCATATCCTTGCAGTAGTCAATCTTCTCATCGTCAACGAGTGAAGTACCAACCTCATAGCCCTTTGCCTTGAGGAAGGTATAAGCCATACCGCCGCCGATAATCAGAGTATCGCACTTCTCGAGCAGGTTGGAGATAACGTTGAGCTTGTCAGCAACCTTTGCACCGCCGAGAATAGCCACGAACGGACGAACAGGGCTTTCAACTGCATTTCCGAGGAACTCAATTTCCTTGTTCATCAGATAGCCGACAGCGGTTTCCTTAACGAACTTAGTAACACCTACAGTAGAAGCGTGTGCTCTGTGAGAAGAGCCGAAAGCGTCCATAACGAATACTTCGCCGTTTACGAGATCAGCAAGCTCCTTGGAGAATCCCTCGCCGTTCTTGGTTTCGTCTGCACCACGGAAACGAGTGTTCTCAAGAACAACGATTTCGCCGTCTGCCATAGCAGCAACAGCCTTCTTTGCATTCTCGCCTACAACAGTGTCATCGGGAGCGAAAGTAACCTTGGTCTTAACCAGCTCTGCGAGTCTGTCAGCAGCGGGCTTAAGGGAGAACTTAGCCTCAGGGCCATTCTTCGGCTTGCCGAGGTGAGAGCAGAGTACTACCTTTGCTCCGTTTTCAACCAGCTTGTTGATAGTGGGGAGAGCCGCGGTAATACGGTTGTCGTTAGTAATCTTGCCATCTTTCATAGGCACGTTGAAATCAACGCGTACAAGGACGTGCTTTCCCTTGACATTCAAATCCTCTACATTCTTCTTGTTGAGCTTGCTCATAATTTTAGTTTCCTTTCTTGAAATAAATTTTGCTGTTGAAATCCAACAACATATCATCACTATATATTGTACAATATTTTTTCTGATTTTTCAAGTGTTTTTTTAAAAAGAATAGAAATATTTGTTAAAAGCATAACAAATTCCCGAAAATTTCCTGTATTGTAAGGAAAAACCACAGCAAAAACAAGAAAGCATGTCGAAAAACTTTTTTCTCTGCGAGAAACACTCCCCACTCCTAACCAAAGCTCGGAAGGTGCGAAGCGAAGTATGAGATTTAGCCCTTCCCCGAAGGGGGAGGGGCTATTTTTTTATTCCGTGGGAGTGCTAACGCTTATACGACGGACAAAGTCCGTCGTTTTGCCCACTACCCCCGTTCTGGTGGCAAGCCCTCAGTCCCCAATGGTTTTCCGACAGACTGAAGCTCCCCCCTAGCGAGAGAGCTTCATATTACGCAGCTTATAAAAGCGTTCAGCCAACAAGCACGGGAGCATTGAATATCGACGCACTCTTCACATCGAAAACGAAGTCTTTATCAACTTTCTCCAAAACGCTACCATCAGTATCGTACAACTCACCCGTAAACCGAACCGTAAGAATATCGCCCGACTGCTCAACAGTGTAACCCACTTTACCAAGTGCGTTGCTTTTCTGGGACAAATCCTTGACGTAATCGTAAATTGGGTTATTTATCGCGTCATACACACCGCAAAGTTTTCTATAGCTAAGGGTGTCTATTAGAACCGGAGTCATATAGCCAAAACCCTCCCCCTCGCCAAGGAGCAGTTTATTCCCGAAGCACGGAGCTTCAATTTTATAGCCGTGCTCTTCGAGGAAGCTGTCAAACTCAGGCCCAAGCTCATAACCGTTAGCCTGTGCACTGGCGGCAGACCTCGGTGCGACTGCGTTCGTGTAATTCAAAGAAAAATGAACCGCATAAAAAAAATACGCGAGATACATCACCATCAAGCCCGCCAATACGAGAAGCGAAATCTTCACAGCTTTCGGAAGCACGAATTTTCGTCTGATAATAGAGTCTGTTTTCTCCATATAATTCACCTCCAATTAAACGAACGGCAAATAAGCCTCAAATTCATATTCAAATGTCGTTATACCGCTAAGAGCACTATCGTGCATAAATTCAAAAGCTATAGCGTCCGTCATCAAATAATTTGAACCCAGAAATACCTTTAGCGTTTTTGTGAACAATCCAAACTTAACATATTTCAGTTCATTACTCCATCCAGCATCGCTGGTACGAGTAAAAACATTGATATTCATTGAAGAACCGCTTTTAACATCCAATGTCAATCTGTAATCCGCCCCATAACCTGCAGCTACAGGGTAAACCTTAAATACTGGGGTGAAATCATTATTCTCGGTCACATTGGCACTACCGTTGTAAGACGAACCATGTGGCACAGGTTTTTGAGTCTTATTTCCCCAGCTTGCAAACGGGTAATTCTGAACAGAATAACCGGAAATTGAAGACACAGTATTTAATTGATTATCGCTAATTTCATCCAAATTTACAACAAGATATGATTCACCATCAATATTTGTCCAATAATTCCCATCGTGTTCATAGCAATAGTGACCAGCCAACATATAAGAAGAATCCTCTATATTGTCGACAGTTTCCGCAGACGCACCACCAGCTGAGAAAGCCATAGTCATCGCTGTGAAAATAACTATTGTGGCAGAGAAAAATCTTTTAGTAATTTTTGTCATAAAATACCTCCTGAAAGTCTTTTAAATATAATGCTCACATATGATTTGCCATCCGAAAAATGCTTGTACACCCCCTCATATTCACGCACTTTATTTGAGTCCTATAAAATGTTTACACCCACTCTCGCATTCTCACACTTAGGTATAATCAGCATAGACTCAATCTCAGATGCGGGACACGGCTTGCTGTAATAGTAGCCCTGTGCTAAATCGCATCCAATTTCGGTAAGCAAACGTGTCTGTTCAACGTTCTCAACTCCCTCGGCAAGCACTATCATCTTAAGTGCCTTACCCATAGCTACGATTGCACCCGCAATACGACGAGAAGTATCATTCTCATTTACATCGCAAACAAGGCTTCTGTCAATCTTAAGGACATCAAACGGAATCGTCTTAAGCGACGCCAAAGACGAATAACCCGTTCCAAAGTCATCCATCGAGATGCTTACTCCCAGCTTATGGATATTTTCCAAAACAGCTACCGTCCGGTCAACATCTGTCATCGCCATAGTTTCGGTTACTTCAATCTCCAGCCAATGCGGGTCAAGTCCTGTTTCCTCAAGTGCATTGGACACAGTTTCATAAACATCAGTCCTCGAAAACTGCACCTGCGACATATTAACCGAAATCTTGATTGGTGTAAGACCTTTATCCTGCCACTTCTTCGCCTGTCTGCAAGCCGTAAGCAAGCCCCACTCATCAATTTTCGTAATAATGCCGAACTGCTCCGCAAGCGGAATAAAGTCACACGGCGGAATAAAGCCCTTTGTCGGGTGATGCCAACGGATAAGTGCCTCAACACCAAGAATCTCGTTTGTCTTGAAAGACACCTTCGGCTGATAGTATAGCTCAAACTCACCGTTCTCCAGTGCGTCAAGCATCTCCGAACGCATAAGCTCATTTTCTACCATTCTGTTTTCCATATCCGCCGTAAATTCGGAAATCTGCGTATTATCACGACGCATAAGCAAGCCAAGATTTGCCTTATTGAAAAGCGTATAGATATCGTCAACACCGTCATACATACAATATCCAACGTAAAACTTGACTTTATCGTCTGCCTGAGGCATAACAATCAATCTCTCAAGCGTATCGTTAAACTTGTCTATAATCGACTGAATTGTCCTATTATGAAGTGCAGTCAAAACAGCAAAATCATCGGTGTGCACACGACCTGCGACCCCGCCATTTGCAACCTCTACCGCAGCCGCAGCAAAGCCACGAATAACATCATCGCCAAAGTCATTACCGTACAAGGTGTTAATCATACCCAGACGCTCAACGTCAAATACAATCATCGCATATTGCTCGGAGCCATGTGCCTTTGATAAAATCTCCGAACCCCTCCGCATAAACCCATCGCGATTCGGGATACCGGTCATATCATCAAGACTGTTATTCTCCAACGCCTTCTTTTTCATTGAACGGATAATAAAAATAGCTGTTATCAATGCAGCAAAAAGAAGAGCCGCCGCAACGCTCAGAACCACGACTAATAATTCCATCAATAGCTCCTTTCGGCAACATTTCCCCGTAAAATTTGTAGGCAAACAGCTAAAAATCTTTTGCCATATATATCTATTCAAATTATATCATATTTTCCCCAAAAGTTCAATAGAATATTGAAAAAAATTTGTATAATTTTTTCTAGTAACTTTTCACAAAAAAAATCGATGATCTTGCGTTCTGGCAAAATCACCGAGATTTTTTAAATTAAAGGATCAGAAATTACTGCTTGTCCTCGATATACTTAACGATATCGCCAACAGTCTTGATGTTCTCTACCTCGTCCTCAGGAATCTCAACAGAGAACTCATCTTCGATAGCCATTACCAGGTCTACAACGTCAAGAGAATCTGCACCGAGATCGTCAGTGATAGAAGAACGCTCAGTGATGCTGTCCTTATCGGAAACATCCAGCTGATCAGCAATCAAATCTTTTACCTTCTCAAAAATATCCATACTAACCTCCAAATATTCTGCCGTGTGGCTTCAAACACCCACAGCGTTATCACATATTATTATAAAGCATACTTGCAAAATAATCAAGAGCAATTTTCCAAATTTCTCGGGTAATTTTGCACAAACTTATTCGTCAAACACGCCAATTTTTCTAAATTTCTTGTATCTGTTCTCCAAAAGTGTGTCAGTCGAAACTTTTTGCAGACGAGAAACTGCGTCTACGAGGTACTCATAAATGCTGTCCGCCATCTGCTCAGGGGCATTATGAGCACCGCCCTCCGGCTCGGCGATAATCTTATCGCAGATGCCGAATTCGGTCAAATCCTCAGCAGTGATTCGGAGAATGTTCGCAGCCTCGCGTTCCTTAGAGCCGTCCTTCCAAAGGATAGACGCTGCACCTCTCGGAGAGATTACGCTGTAAATCGCATTTCCGAGCATTGCAAGCTCATCGCAGACTGCAAGAGCCAATGCTCCGCCGCTGCCGCCTTCACCAAGGACAACAGAAATCACAGGAGTCTTCAGC
>JBJESA010000333.1:0-5283 GCA_051882535.1 Oscillospiraceae bacterium | reverse complement strand
TCTTGACATTATTGATAAACTTTTGGACTGACGGATTATTCATTGCAACAAGAATATCGGGCTTGATAACCAGCGGCGATCCAATCGGCTCATCCGACAAACAAACAGAACAATTGGCTGTGCCGCCCCTCATCTCCGGACCATAAGACGGCAGCCAGGAAACTTGCAGGTTCTTCATCATTGCACTGTGAGCAAGGCATTTTCCCGCAAAAAGAACTCCCTGTCCACCAAATCCCGAAATAATTATCTCAGTCAGCATCTCTTTTTTCCTTTCGCGTTATTTCTGCCGAAACAGAAGTATCTTTATAGACGCCAAGAGGGAAGTAGGGAATCATCTTTTCTTCAACATACTTCATAGCGTCTGCCGGGGACATTCCCCAGTTTGTCGGACAAGTGGAAAGCACTTCAACAATTGAAAAACCTCGTCTGTTCACTTGATTCTCGAATGCTTTTCGTATTGCTTTCTTCGCTTCTTTGATATGAGGTACACTATCAACCGACACACGCTGAGCAAGTGCTGTTCCATCTACCTGAGCCAGCATCTCGCAAACTTTAAGCGGAAATCCTTGAACGGCGGTATCGCGTCCGTAAGGGGTTGTCTGGGTAACTTGTCCCGGGAGCGTAGTGGGTGCCATCTGACCACCGGTCATTCCGTATATTGCGTTATTCACAAAGATAATCGTTATATTCTCCCCACGTGCCGCGGCGTGAACTGTTTCACAAGTACCGATTGCCGCAAGGTCGCCGTCGCCTTGATACGTAAATACAACCAATTCCGGATTTGCACGTTTCACACCGGTTGCAACAGCGGGTGCTCTGCCGTGCGGTGCCTCAATCATATCACAGTTAAAGTAGTCATACGCCATTACGGAACAGCCCACAGGGCATATACCAACAGTTTTTCCCTCAATTTCCATCTCGTCAATAACTTCTGCAACCAACCTATGAATAATACCATGTGTACAGCCGGGACAGTAGTGCGTGGGCACATCGCAAAGTGCGTGAGGTTTCTCAAAAACAACCGACATATCACTTTATCCTTTCTGAAATATTTTCAATCTGGTTTAAAACTTCCTCTACGCTTGGTATGACTCCGCCATGTCTGCCGAAAAACTCGACAGGTAAACGGCACTCCAAGGCAAGGCGTATATCATCTGCCATCTGACCCTTATTCATTTCCACACTGAGTACGGACTTGGCATTTAAGCAAGCCACGTTAAGCCGCTCGACAGGGAAGGGGTATAGCGTCTGCGGACGGAAAAGTCCCGCTTTAATTCCCTTTGCCCTTGCCGCATTTACTGCCGATTTAGAGATTCTTGCAGGTGCTCCAAACGCAGATACTACTATTTCAGCGTCTTCGCAAAGATAACTCTCTGCCATCGGGCACTCTTGCTTAACCAGCTCATACCGTTTGAATCTCTCGTTTACAGAATTCTCTAAAACTTCCGGCTGGAGATAGAGGGAATTTATTATATTGTGAACTCGCTTATTCTTATGTCCACAGCAAGCCCAAGGCTTATCCGGAATTGTCACGTTTACTGTTGGAAAAACCACCGGCTCCATCATCTGTCCAAGTAATCCGTCGGAGAGAATCATAACCGGCATACGATATTTATCCGCCATATCAAATGCAAGGTATGTCATATCAACAGTTTCTTGAACAGATGCAGGGGCATAAACTATCATCTGGAAGTCACCGTGACCAAGTGCTTTGGTCGCTTGCCAATAGTCAGACTGTGACGGTTGAATTCCGCCAAGCCCGGGGCCGCCACGCTGAACATTAACAATTACGCAAGGCAAGTCGCTGCCCGCAATATAGGAAACGCCCTCGCTCTTAAGTGAAATTCCCGGAGAAGAACTTGATGTCATCGCTCTGACGCCGGAAGCACTTGCACCGAGTACCATGTTAATTGCAGCAATCTCGCTTTCCGCTTGGAGGAACACACCGCCACGCTTTGCCATATTCTTTGCGAGATATGCGGAAATTTCCGTCTGCGGTGTAATTGGATATCCGAAGAAACACTTACACCCCGCACGCATAGCAGCTTCTGCGAGTGCCTCGTTTCCTTTCATCAGCACTTTTTCCATTATGTCAAACCTCACTTTTCTACTCTAATTGCACAGTCGGGACACATCATCGCACACATCGCACAAGAAATACATTTCTCGTTATCAATGCACGCGGCTGTATAGTATCCCTTAGCGTTATGGTGCTTTTTCTGGATTTCAATAATCGCTTTTGGGCAAACCGTAGTGCAAAGGGCACAGCCCTTGCATCTTTCAAAATCAATTGTAATCATTCTATCACCCCATTCTGTTCCCATGGGAGAGTAACCAACCGCTTTACGGGCAAATGGTTCTCATCTCCGCTCTCACTATCCATTACACAAGTAAAAGCTATTGGCAAGCCGCAAAACCGCTCCACATCTTTTGCAAAGGATTCCGATTTCTCTACGAGAAGCCTTGTAGTATCCGTACCAAGATTTGAGTTATTGACAAGAGCGGTGCATTTCAGCCCAGACGCTCGCTCAATTTCTCTCATCATTTCAACGGTTTCTTCAGCCGACCGATTTAACATGCGATACATATTGAATACATAAAGCATTTCTAGGTTATCTCCAAAGCGTTCAAGCATTTTGCTATAACTCCCGATTGGGTATGCCCCCGCTTCGGAACCTCCTGCATCTATTATTGTATAGTCGCTATTGGCGATAATGCTCTCCAAATCGAAATTAAGCACGGGGATATCCAGATTTGTCCGTGCATACTGCGGATAAACAACGTTTATCCCCTTTGCTTGAAGAAACTCCGTAAAATCAGCTGTGCGAAAATACGGATTTACAGTATCGATATCTACAATCGATACACTACCACATTTTGAAAGAAACAACGCGAGATTAACAGCGAGATTTGTTTTCCCGCAGCCATAATCTCCCGTAAGAACAGTAACTTTTTTAAATACCATTATTATCCACCCAAACAGCTTATCTAGTTTTCAAAACTATTATACATCACTTTCGCCAAAATGTCAAGCGTTTTTTTCTAGATTTCACATATTTTTCAAAAAACTATTGCAAGTTTCCAAAAATTATGTTATAATAAAGCAGATGTTAAATTTGAAAGGACTTATTATGAATACAAAAGATTTTTTTGAACCCCTTCACAATTCATTCACCCTCCCAAGATGGGAAGACTTGCCGGATATCGAGCTCTATATGGATCAAGTAATAACCCTTATGACAAAATTCTTTGGTAGTCTTTCTTCCTCAGACGAGCCGCCGCTTACTCCTTCTATGATAAACAACTATGTCAAGAATGGAATAATCCCGCCTCCCATTAAGAAGAAGTATTCACGAACTCATCTATTTCGACTTATCATTATCTGCGTGATGAAGCCGGTTCTTCCCATTCTCGATATCAGCAGACTTATCGAAACTATGCTCGAATCAAAGACCGAAGCACAGGTGCTTGATTTTTTTGCCGAGCAGTACGAAAAAGAACTCCAAAATACATTTAATACGCTTCACAAAGCAGTTGAAGAACACTCCAAGGAGTCCGATAACGAGAGCGAAATTCTTTGTTTTACAATTATGCACGCTGCGGCAATCTCCGGAAGCAGCAAGTTATATGCTGAGAATTTGCTCTCTTATATGAACATGGAAGACCAAACCGAAGAAAAGCCCAAGAAAGAAAAAAAGGAAAAGAAAAAAGCCGCAAAGCCCGAAGAATGATAATATAGCCGCTCGTCTGAATGAACGAGCGGCTTATCTTATATAGTATGCTCAAAATTTACCTTAAAATAACAAAAACCGAGGACAACCGTAAATGTTGCCCTCGGCAAATAAGTATTTGTTTATCAAACAGCCAAAATCAAAGGCTCTTCAGAATTTCGCCCTTGAGATTGGGAGTAGCACCGATAGCGTTGGACTCATCGGTATCAATGTGCATAGCGTCAGCGAAACTGTCGCTTACACGAACTACAACATCACCGAGAACGGCTGCTCTGCCGTTGGTATTGCACTTAACCCAAACTACGTCCTTGTTCTTTACGCCAAGGCTTTCAGCAGTAGCGGGGGTAAGGTGAATGTGACGCTTTGCAACGATAACACCCTCCTTGATGGTAACCTCGCCTGCGGGACCTCTCAGAGTGCATCCGGGAGTGCCTGCGGTATCGCCGCTCTCACGAACTGCAATGTCAAGACCGATAGAACGAGCGTCAGTAGCAGACAGCTCAACCTGATCAGCATTACGGCACGGACCGAGAATGGATACGTTTGCAAGCTCCTTCTTAGGACCTACAACAGTAACTCTCTGCTCACTTGCGTACTGGCCGGGCTGGGAGAGATCCTTCTTCTTGGTGAGCTGTGCACCTGCACCAAAGAGAGCCTCAAGTGTCTCCTGAGTAACGTGTACGTGTCTTGCTGATGTTTCAATCAATATTTCTGCCATTTTGATTTCCTCCAAAAAATATTTTTCGGCAAAATGCCTAAATCGTTCTTTTTAATTATATCATATTTTTCTAAAAAAATCAAGTAAATCTCTTGATTTTTTTTTAAAATTATGTTATAATTTGAAAATAGTAATCACTATCAATTTCAAAGTAATTATTTAAATTAGAAAGAGAAGGATACAATTGGATAGAAACAATTACAATACAAAACAACGCGATGAAATAATCCAATTTTTCAACAATCATCGAGGCAAGTGCTTTTCAGCCAAGGAGATAATCAAAAGCGGAGAAATAAATTCCGGTGAAGCGACTGTATACAGAACACTTTCCAAACTAACAAATCAAGGGATACTCACTCGCTTCACGGACGGAGACGCTTCTTGCTATCAGCTTAACGAAAGCGAAAAGTGTGCTAACCACTTCCACTTGAGATGCTCGAGATGTGGGCTTCTTATCCACATGGATTGTGACTTTATGAGTGATATGCAGAAACATATTGAAAGCAGCCACGACTTCAAGGTCGATATAGGCAAGACTGTAATCTATGGATTATGTGGAGAATGCAGCAGAAAGGGAGAGAAAGATGATTAAGAAGATTATCGCAAGTATAATAGCTTTGTCCGTTATTTTGATGTGTGGGTGTTCATCGAATACTCCCACCAAGGATAATGACAAGCTGAAGATAGTAACAACGATTTTCCCCGCGTATGACTTTGCACGTCAGGTGTTTGGGGATACGGCAGATATCACCCTTTTGTTGAAGCCGGGAACAGAAAGTCACACATTCGACCCCGGAGCACGTGATATCGTATCTATTCTCGACTGTGACCTTT
>JBJESA010000332.1:0-5299 GCA_051882535.1 Oscillospiraceae bacterium | reverse complement strand
TTGGTTCTGCGGGAGAGAATCTGAATTACCCGATAAATCTCCTTTTCGCGGCCGACAATCTTGTCAATCTTCCCCTCCTTGGCTCTGCGGGTGAGATTAGTACAGAACGTTTCAAGGCACTTGCGTTTCTTGTCGACCTTCTCAGACTTTTTTCGCGGCTTTTTCTCGGAAGAATCATCTTCTTCAGTGCGATCTTCTTTATCTTCTTTTTTCTCGCCCGATTCAGGCATACCAAAAAGATTTCTTAAGAAATTCGGCATTGTACCTGCACCGCCACGCTCAAACAAGCCGTCCTCTTCCTTTTCGTCATCGTCCGGCTCATCGAGATCATCATCAATATCTTCCATATCATCTTTATCGGTAATGAGCTTTCCGAACATATCGTCATTCAAGATACCGTTCTCACCAAAGAGCGATTCACAAGCATTGTCTATATCATCTTCAGAAATTCCCATCTGCTGAAGATACTCATTTACCTGTGGCAGCTTCAATTCCTTTGCACAGCTTAAACAAAGTCCCTCGCTCTTGCGATCGGTACCGCTCATTGTTGAAATAAACATCACTGCAGGGCGTTTCTTGCACCTGGAACACATCATCATAAAATCAACCTACTTTCTATGTAATCAGATAGTTCTTACAAAATCTATCAAGTCAAAAAGTTCAGGAAGTTGAACTCGTACACTTTCTTAAAAATAAAAGTCTTTTCAATTGTTTCTTGATTGAAAATCATCACATCTCCGTCAAATACAGAAACGATAAGACGGGTAGCAAGGCAGAATATAAACAGAATCAGTATACCCTCAACCAGACCTGCAATTCCACCGAGCATAGAATTGACGTCACCGATAATCGGAATCTTGTCAATCAATTTAGCAGCAGAAGCAATAAACCTCAAAACCGCAAACACAATCGAATAAATCAGAATAAACGCAATGGTGCGTATTACAACGATGCAGTTAGGGCGAACAAAGTTATTTATAACTGTATCCCCAAGCTCTGCTCTGGTATCAAGCATGCTCATCACGAGCTTCCTTACATAAGACACCGTAATGCTATCAGCACCTGTCAATGCCGGCTTGCCGGGGATATAGTCTGAAATAATTCCCACAAAATTATTGAACTCAGCAAAATCGCCTTTTTCAATAAGACTTACGGCTATAAACTGGGACACAACCAGCTTACCAAGACCATACTTTTCAACTTCGGACTTTGTGAATTCCGCTGTTTTCATATTAATGGAAGTCAAATCAAACGTAGTATCCATTCCCAAGAAATTCAAGTCTTCTGCAGTGAGACCAATCAGGGACATATCAACATTAGAAAGATCCATTACCACACTGTCGCGTCCGGAGTACTCAGGAACTATCTTATCAACAGCCACATCGGAAATAAACATGCTCTCATACTCAACGTCCGTAAAAGCATTCAGACTAAGGCTTGAAAAGGAACTTTCCACCCCTTCTTCAAGCTTTGCAGTCAGCGGTTCTTCAACATAGGTGTCATAAACCCATTCTGCAATTGGATTACTAAGCGTCATAGCAGCCACAAATGCAACTACAGCGGCACAAAGCCCAATCACCATACTTGCAAGTCCTTTTCTCCAACCCGCAAAAAACATCAAGACAACTATTGCAACCGAAATTATATCAAATACAATTGAAAACTGTGAACCCATAAAAATACTCCTCTCACAGCACAACTTGCTGAACGGTGTTATACCCCAACAAGTACCCCTTTCCATTGATGATTTTGAGATTTGAATACTCATCATCAAGTTCATAGGTTTTTATACACTCAAGTGTTGAATTGAATACGCTCAGCATATTTCTTCCAAGAACATACAGTTTGTCGCCGCTCACATCAAAATCGGTTAAACTGTCAATGGACACAGACGACTGTGATTCAAGGGAAGAATCGTATACCACCGCAATTTCTCCGTTCGAGCCGGAATCGTGGAAAATAACAGCTCTTATCTCGTCGGAAGACGGAATACCATGAATACGATCAGTGTAGACGTTCGCCGCTTTAATTTCTCCGGTATTTTCGTCAAGCAAGAACGAACCTCCTGCGGTCACAGCGTAAACTCCGTCGCTGCAATATTCGAGCGAATAGGAAATATTATTACCAATCTGCGTTCTCCATACTTCCGTACCGGAGCCTTGAATCGTAAACTTGATAACGGAGGCCTTAAGCTCACCGCTTTTCTCGCCTACCACCGAAACATATACGCTCGAGTCATTCTTATTAAAGCATACGCCCATAATTTTCTCATCGGGAGAAGCCCAGCGAAAAATCTGTTTTCCCTCAGAGCTATACACATAGAGATAGTTAGAATAGCGTGTTGAAGTCGTAATAACCGCGACGCGTTCCTCATTTCCAACCTGTGCAAAAACGATGCTGTCGTCAACAGTATTCTTATAAATTTCACCTGTTCTGGAATACAGCTTAAAAGCGGTTCCATTTTTGTCATACACCAACGCTCTTGAACCCTTTGAATCGCTGGCGGGATTCTGGAATCCATGCTGAATTCCGGCTATCTCCGCACCCTTGGAGTTATAGGTGTAGATATAGGTATCGGTGAGCAGATAGAAACCATCTCCGAGTTCACCGAGGTAGTACTCCGTACTTCCGGGAAGACTCACAGGGAATCCTCCCTCGCCAACCTTCAGTCCTGCGTCCTTAAGCGGTGCAAAAATCTTCTCGCGGTTGACTATAACCAATATCACCGCAAGTACAATGACTGCAAATATCAGAAACTTCCCCCAGAAGCTCTTTCGCTTTTCTTTTTTCCTGTATTTGTTAATATTGTTTCTTTCTTCCATTCTGTCACCTTATTGCTAACAATATACAATTGGATAATAATTTGCCCTATTTTCTTATTATAACATATTCTCCGGCATTTCGTCAAGTGTATTGTAAAAAACATTATTGAGGTACAGCCCCTCGGGGGGAAGTGTTATTCCGGCGAAATCGCGTTCACCCGTTTCCAGTGCTGTCTTGATATCATCAATTGTTCTGCGTCCCTCGCTGATATAAATCAGCGTACCTGCTACTATTCTTACCATATTGTAGAGGAAACCATCTCCTCGGATTTTTATTTCGCAAACACCGTCATTTTTAGAAACAGTCAAGTCGTAAATCGTGCGAACCGTGGATTTTACTCGTTTTTTCCCCTCTGCCCGACAAAACGCACCAAAATCATGCGTTCCGATAAACAGTTTCGCCGCTTCATTCATCTTGTCTATATTAAGTTTGTACGGATAATGATATGCGAGATTCTGTAGAAATACATCTCGTGCCTCTTTATTGTTTATCAGGTAGACATATTCCTTTGCCTTAGTGCAGAAACGAGCATGAAAATCCTCGTCAGCATCTTCGCAGGACAGCACCGCAATATTGGGCGGGAGAATGGTATTCATTCCCTTTATAAAACCCGTACACGGGATATTGCTGTCAATTTTAACGTTAAAGCAAAATCTCCTTGCGTGAACTCCTGTATCAGTCCGCGAGCAGCCGTAAATCACAGGAGGCTGTATCTTCAGCAGTTTCCCTATCGCCCTTTCGACAGTTTCCTGTACAGTATTGGCATTGTCCTGCCGCTGAAAGCCGTGATAATCTGCACCATTATACGCGATAAAGACCTTTAAATTCCGCATTTTATCTCCTTAACGACAACTCCGAAGCTACTCACTTACGGCAGTATGGGGAAAAAGTTCATCACGATAATCCCCGCGAACAGTGCCAGCATAATGACCGCCGCAATGTAATCTCTGGGAGCAGTTTTCAGCTGTTTCAAGCGAGTTCTTCCCTCGCCACCGTGATAGCAGCGGCACTCCATAGCGGTTGCAAGTTCATTCGCACGCTTGAATGCCGAAACAAACAGCGGAATCAGCACGGGCACTAATGCCTTTGCCCTTTTCAGAACATTTCCGCCGTCCATATCCGCTCCGCGTGCCTTTTGTGCAGACATAATCTTGTCTGTTTCCTCAACGAGCGTCGGAATAAATCTTAAAGCAATAGTCATCATCATAGACAACTCATGTACGGGGAATTTTATCTTCTTCAGCGGAGAGAGCAGCCGCTCAATCGCGTCTGTCAGCATAATCGGGGAGGTAGTGTACGTAAGCAGCGACATACCGATAATCAGCGTAAGGATTCTCAGCATCATAAATCCCGCCGTGCGTAATCCCTCGGGATAAATTGAGATTATCCACCAGGAAAACAGTGGTTCCTCGCCCTTGATAAACAGCATATTCAAAATAGCCGTAAATATAATCAGCGGCAGAATCGGCTTAATACTCTTAATAATCATCACCACTTTGATTTTCGCAATCATATAGCAGATAATGATGAACAGCAGTCCTACCAATATTCCGGTGAACTTCTGCGAAGAGAAAAGCATAGCCAGAAACAGTATATCCAAAAGCAGCTTAGCACGCGGGTCCATTCGGTGGATAACCGAATCCCCCGGGAAAAACTGTCCTATCGTAATATCTTTAATCATAGTTTATCCTTTGATAAGAGAGAGCAGACGTTGCGTTGCTCTTTCAGTTGTGTAGATATCGTTTCCGATATCAATGCCCTTTTCGAGCAGTTTGTGAGAAAGCCGCGTCACCTGCGGTACATCAAGTCCTATTTTTACAAGGTCGTCAGTCCGCTCAAACACCTTGTCGGTATCGTCATAGCAGAACAGACTGCCCTTATTCATAACAAGCACCTTACCCGCAAACTTTACTATATCTTCCATTGAGTGGGAAACCAGCAGAATCGTCTTCCCCGAGTTCTCGTGATATTTCTTGATGAGGTTGAGTATCTTATCCCTGCCCTTAGGGTCAAGACCCGCGGCAGGTTCATCGAGTATCAGAATATCGGGGTTCATCGCGAGTACTCCCGCCAACGCCACTCTACGCTGCTGACCGCCCGAAAGTTCAAACGGCGACTTCTCCAGCAGATGTACAATGCCCATGCTCTCAGCCGCCTCACGGACATGCTTCTGCACTTCCTCGTCCGAAAGTCCCATATTCTTCGGGCCGTAAGCAATATCCTTGGCTACGGTTTCTTCAAACAATTGGTGTTCCGAGTATTGGAACACGATTCCCACCTTAAATCTGATATCGCGGATTTTCACGTCCTTGCCCCAGATATTTCTGTTCTCGATAAACACAGTTCCCGAAAACGGTTTAATCAAACCATTCAGATGTTGAATAAGAGTAGACTTTCCGCTTCCAGTATGTCCGATTATTCCAACAAATTCGCCCTGCTCAATTGCGAGATTAACGTTATCAACAGCGACTTTCTC
>JBJESA010000331.1:0-5327 GCA_051882535.1 Oscillospiraceae bacterium | reverse complement strand
CTCCTAAATATGTCTGAACCCTTGAGCCGCGGACAATCCGCCTGCGACCTTGGACGCGTTTTTATCGTAAACCTCGGGCTTTTCGAGGATACCCGCCCGCTGAACGAATTCCTTTTGGTTGTCGAGCTTTCGCTTGACGATTTCGGTCGTTTCGCGGTTAAGCTCGGTGATTTTCTCTACCGTTTCGGTCAGCTGGTCGGTAAGCATTTTGATTTTCGGGCGATACTCCTCGGGAGCCTCGTCCGCAAGCTCGGAGAGCTTTTTATCGGCGATGCCCAATCCCTTGAAAAGAGCAAGCCGCTTCTCCTCAAGCGAACGGCTTTTCATCAGGAATGCCTGCTCGTCATTCAGCGAGTCGGTGAGCCAGTCGAGATCGTCCGCTAAAATCTTCGTCCGCTTCTTCATCAAAAAGATGGTGAGTTCGCGGTAGAAATCCACGTCAATCTCCAAACACTTCACTACCGCGTTGGCGATGTAGTTATCCATAAGCCGTCACCCCATAAAGAACAAAGCCGCCAATTCGTCCGACGAAACGTCGTTTTCGAGAGTTTTCTGTGCATCGCGGATTTCGTCAAGCGATGCGTCCTGACGAACCTCCTGAGCGATAGCCGCCTTAGCCGCCTCGAGCGACTTTGCGAAGCCGAACTCCACTCTATCCGTATTCTTTGCTGAAACGGCAGCACTTGTCTTTTTCGGAGCCTGTGCTTTCGTTGTCTTGTAAGTGGAAATTACTCCGCTGATACCTTTAATCTCCATAGTGTCTGCCTCCTTTTTTCTTTTGTTGATTGGGCACACCAGTGCATAGTATACCCATTACTTTAATTATCGTCAGAATAATCCGAAACTTTAGCGTTTAAAACGCTTTTTTCATATTTTTTTACAAAAAAATCCCCCTCAAGCAGGGGAACAACTTATAGAAAAGAT
The DNA here is from genome assembly GCA_051882535.1 of Oscillospiraceae bacterium. Taxonomy (GTDB): domain Bacteria; phylum Bacillota; class Clostridia; order Oscillospirales; family Ruminococcaceae; genus CAG-115. Next base: position 4,403 of record JBJESA010000331.1, on the reverse strand, counting down.
ATGAAACAGGCTGGCGAGAAAGGTACAGATACCGAATAACCCAGTCAGCTCCGCTGACTGGGTTAACCTGAAACGGCACCACGGCTAGGTCAAACAGGATGTTTGATAGTTTGCCACAAAAGGGCGGCACGGATGCCGCCCAACAAATGGCAAACTGATTGTGCCTGCCGTGGTGCCGTTGACGAAGTAGATGTGCCTTTATCGACAGCCCGAAATCCCCCCAAAAGGGGGGATTCAATTTTTTAGCTAAGCGTACTACCCGCCAGACCTACGGTCTTGCCGGTGGAACTCATCGGAGCACATACTCCGAAAATATCGCCGTTTACGAGCTTATTATCGTCGCCGAAGTACATATTCTTGTTCTTAAAATCTGCAAATGTGATTGAACTCGAATTAGGCAGACGCGAACGGCAATATCCCGCATACTCCACCTTCACGGTTTCAGCTTCCATTCTCGCGGGAATAGTGGACGTCATAATATTTTTGTAAGTCACCTTTGCGTAGTAGAAGCCGTCATTGTAGCTGATTCGCTTCTCAAGCTCTGCTTTCAGCAGATTACCGAATTCGCTGTTCTTCATTACGGGAAGTCTGGTACACAGGTGATAAAGCCCCGCACCATCTGCATAACCGGCGTCGCTGTTCTCTATTGCGTAGGTGTAAATTTCGGTGATAGCACCGCCCTTGGTCGCAATCTCAATATAAAGGCTGGTAGTATTGGGAATATCGGTTGCTGTTGAGCCGGATCTGAACGGGAAGTTACCGCCCAGCTTCTCAAAATACTTCATCTCGCCCAGATTAGGGTTTGCCTGATATGCGGGAGATAACGGCCCCTCGTACATCGAATACTTGGTCATCACCGTCTGAACAGCCGCATAGAAATCGCGTGCCGCAAAGTTCGCCTCCTGCTTACGCGAACGGTCGCTCGTAAGCATAGGGAAAATTATCGCCATAAGCACCGCCATAATAGCGATTACGACGATAAGTTCTATCATAGTGAAACCTTTTTTGGCTTTGAGAGCCTGGAGCTTCTGTATCATACACGCACCTCTTTATTCAAGCATTTTGGGAATTAAAGCCTTTGTTTCTGCGAAAAAACTTTCCGTACAAACAAGGGTTTTAATAACGCACAAATATACGCATAATTCCCCGACGGCTTTCGCCGCCGAGGAACATTTGCGTTAATTGGTTCCCTAGGAACGTTCAGCTGAAATTAGCCGATGTCTACCTTAGGAGCAGTACCTACGATGTAACCGCTGGAGGAGATACCTGCAGTATGAGTGTCCCAAGTGAAAGCAGAGGGGAACTCACCGGAAGTTACGGTAGGATACTCGGTAGAAGAAAGTCCGTCACCGGTATCAGCAGTGTAAGCAAGAGCGGAGCAGTTTCTGCCACCCTTAAGAACAGCAACGATGGAAGCTACCTTGATATCAGTGAAGGTATCAGCGAGGTAGATAGCCATAAGCTTGGTAGGATCGGTTACGCCAGCCTTGGTGTCGCCTGCAGAAGCAGTAGCAGAAGCACCCCAAGAGTTTGTACCGTTCATCTTCTTGTAGTTGCCGGGAGTGATACCGGATACAGTCCATTCAGTCTTGCCGGATGTAGTCTTAACTGTGATTGAAACGGTATCAATCTTGGTAGCATCACGGAGCATTCCGTAACCGGCACTGTCAGCGTCAGTCAGGAAGTTTCCGATCTCGTCGCGGAGCGACTTAGCGGTGGAGTCAGCAGATGTTACTCTGGACTTAGTTACCATACCGAGCATGGTAGGAACGAGGATTGCAGCAAGTACGCCGATGATAGCGATAACTACAATCAACTCAACGAGCGTGAAGCCCTTTTTGGCCTTGAGAGCCTGAAGTTTCTTTATCATGATAAAGACCTCCTATAAAAAAATTTTTTATGTATAACCCCAGCGGGGCTATATCCGAAATCAAACCCACCACAGCCTGTGCTGTGTGCGGGACGAGGCGTGAAAACGTTTTCTCGGGTTCTGACCGTCCAACCGTTTCTCTTTCGTTTTTATCATTATATCACACGGATTTTACATTTGCAACTACTTTTTATAGAAAAATATGTTTTTTAAGCCAAATTTGTGAAAATCGGTTTATTTTGGTGAATATTCTTGTGCATTTCCCACAAAATAATATGTTCCGCCGTATGTTTCGGGTACATAATACCTTGGAATTTCATCAAAATCCGATTGCAGGAGCAGTACCTATAATATATCCGTTCGGGGAAATACCCGCATTTTCTCCGTCCCACACAAAATTCGCTGCGGGGACTCCGTTTGTTACGGTCGGGTACTCGGTTGTCGGCAAAACAGTGTTTATGTCTGTAGTAAACGCCACAAACGAGCAGTTACCGTTGTACAGCACAACTACAATCGAAGCGATCTTCACTTCGGGGAACTTGTCGGCGAGCGAAGCACAAATGTTTTTCTCGCCCGACTTATTTCCGCTCAAATTTTCGCCCACGGTATAAGAAGCCGCACTTCCCCACTGCGTTCCGCTGGAGTTTGTGTTATTGTATGAGCCTGCGGGTGCCGCGGTGCACGTCCATGTGGTCGCACCGCTGGTTGTGCTTACTGTGATGTCGAACTTCATCTCTTGGCTCGGCACTATGCCGAAATGGTTTGAATCCGCCTGTAACAGAAGCAAATTCATACTCTTCTGGATAGAAGCGGCTGTGTTGTTTGCGGACGTAACACGTGCCTTTGTTGTCAAGCCAATCATCACGGGCAGAAGTATCGCCGTCAATACGCCGATTATCGCGATTACGACAATCAGTTCCACCAATGTGAAGCCTTTTTTTCGCCTTAGCACTCTCATAGATACTCCTCCTTTTGGAGAATGAGTTGGTTAGGTGTTGTATGCAGCCTCGCCCATTTCGAGGAATCGCTTGTACTCGTTTACGTCCTGACAACGCTCTCTTGCAACCTCGTCGTGAATCTTGCCCATTCTTACCAGACGAGCCAAATCCTGGTCGAGCGTAAACATTCCGTACTTTCTACCTGTTGCAATAGTTGTACCAATCTGGTAAACCTTACCCTCACGAATCTGCGAACGAACAGCGTCAGTCGCACACATAATCTCCAGAGCCGCACAGCGTCCCTTGCCGTCAGCAGTAGGAACGAGCGTCTGGGAGATAACGCCGACAATCGTACTTGCCAGCTGCGAGCGAATCTGTCCCTGTGAATGAGGCGGGTAAACGTCAATGATACGGTTGATAGTTTCCGCAGCACCTGTGGTATGCAGTGTGGAAAGCACCAAGTGACCTGTTTCAGCGGCGGTTACAGCCGCGTTGATGGTTTCGAAGTCACGCATTTCTCCGACGAGGATAACATCGGGGTCCTCACGGAGAGCCGCTCTCAGCGAGCCGGCGAAGGAATCAACGTCCTGTCCGATTTCACGCTGGTTTACCATTGCCTGCTTGTGGGTATGTACATACTCGATAGGGTCCTCAACCGTGATAATGTGGCAGTTTCTCTGACGGTTGATGTGGTCTACCATCGCCGCAAGCGTTGTAGACTTACCCGAACCTGTAGGGCCTGTTACCAGAATCAGCCCACGCGGGTGCATAGCAAACTCACCAAGCGTCTTGGGGAGCATCAGATCGTCCAGTGTAGGAATATCATCTCTCAGCAGACGGATAGCCACTGCATGGTAGCCACGCTGTCTGTACACGTTTACTCTGTGTCTGAATCCGGAAGGTGTAACATACGAAAAGTCCGTATCAAGACCTTTTGAAATCTGCGTCTTCTGCTTGATGGAGGTGATATGGTTGATAACATTAACGATAATCGGCTCGGTGCAGTCGGGGTAGCCCGAGAGCTTTCTGATTGCACTGTGCAGTCTTACCACGGGAGGAAGTCCTGCGGTAAAGTGTACGTCGGATACGCCCAATTCGCGTGCGTCGTCCAGAATCTTGTCAATGTCCACAATGTTGTTCGAGTTATCCACTTTAAAAATCTCCTTTTTGCGTCAAATTCATACAGCCGATTAACGACTGTGTCGCCGGATTAAACAGTGTATGTTGCCTTTACAAGTTCGTCCATAGAGGTTCTGCCTTCGAGAACCATCTGTGAAACGTTGTCACGAAGCAATCTTGTGCCGTTCTTGGTAGCCTTTGCACCGATTTCCTCTGCGGTAGCACCCGATGTAATCAGCATTTTGATATCGGGTGACGTAACGATGATTTCGTGAATAGCCGTACGTCCCGCATAGCCTGTGTTTCTGCAAGCCTTGCAGCCTCCCGAATGGGGTCTGCATATTTTGGTGGGCTCTGTTTTGCCCATCAGCTTAAGTTCGTCGGGATCGTCAAGGACAAATTCCTCCTTGCAATGCGGGCAAAGGAGCTTTACAAGTCGCTGAGCGATAATTCCGACAACGGAGGAGGCAACCATG
>JBJESA010000330.1:0-5343 GCA_051882535.1 Oscillospiraceae bacterium | reverse complement strand
AGAATTCGATTTCGGATATTATAGATATTCAGTACCGCGATATTTATCGCTACAGCGGCTATATCGCTTACGACAATGAAGCCGACCGAACGGGCGATACCGTCCGCGATTCGCTTATCGCCTACAATGCGGATACCGACCTCACCCGAGCACTTATCAAGCAGTACGACCTTAATTTCGGGGAGAACGTCACCCGTGCGTATGTCACCGTGGTTGAAAATCCCGAGGTGTTCGAGAACTTTGTAAGCCTACGCGAACGAAAGTCGAAAAATCCGCTTTCCCTCTCAAACGGCGTGCTGATTACCGAAAAGGCGGCGAAGCTGTTGGGTGCGGCCGTAGGCGACGATGTGGAAATTTCCGTCAGCGAGAGCGAGAAAAAGTCCGTGCGAATCGCGGGTATTACCGAGCAGTATTCGAGCCACTATCTGTATCTGACGAGCGGCGACTACGAGGAAATCTTCGGCACGTCCCCCGAGTACAATATGGTGTATTTCGACAACGGACTGGTGGGCGAGGGCGAGGAACAGAACAAGTTCTCCGAGCAGATGCTGAAAAACGACAACGTGCTTGCCGTGATGATGAACGCGTCCTCCCTCAATACAATGGCGGATATGCTGGAAATAATGGATTTGGTGGTAGTCGTGCTGATTGTAAGTGCGGCGGCTTTGGCATTCGTAGTACTGTATAATCTGACGAACGTCAACATCACCGAACGAATCCGCGAAATCGCGACCTTGAAAGTTCTCGGCTTCTATGATATGGAAGTGTCGAACTACATCTTCCGCGAGAATATAATTCTCTCACTGATGGGTGCGGCTGTTGGTCTGGGACTGGGCTGGGCGTTGTGTATGTTCGTAATCACCACCGCCGAAATAGACGAGGTTATGTTCGGCAGAAATATCCATACGATGTCCTACGTTCTGGCTTTCTTAATCACAATCGCATTCTCAATGATAGTGAATCTTATTATGACGAGAGTGCTGAAAAAGGTAAGTATGGTAGAGTCCTTAAAGTCGGTGGAATAAAAAGGACTGTTGGGGGCGAAGCCCCCACACCCCCCTTGTTTACTCTGTGTTGCGGAGTGTTTTGCGATTTTTGTTTTTTCGACTATACGTCCCCACCCCCTGCCCCCTCCCCAAAGGGGAGGGGGTATAGTATTCGTATGCAGAGGGGCACTGCGTGCCCCTCTGCACTCCCTGCTTGGGGGCGAAGCCCCCAAACCCCCTTGTTTTACTCTGATTAGGGGAGTATTTTGCGTTTTTTGTTCTTTCATCTATACGAGATTTCCCCCTATCCCCCAACCCCCTTCCCCCGTTGGGGGAAGGGGGCTATTAGTTTACGTATGCAGAGGGGCACTGCGTGCCCCTCTGCACTCCCTGCTTGGGGGCGAAGCCCCAAAAAATGGGGGTCTGGGGGATTGCCCTCCGGAACGGGGAGTGCAGAGGGGTGCGTTAGCACCCCTCTGCATACGAATCCTTCTCCCCCTTCCCCCAACGGGGGAGGGCTAAATCTCGTGCGTCGCTTCGCTCCGCCCGAGCTTTGGGCAGGGGGGATAGGGGGAAATCTCGTATAGCAGAAAAAAACACAAAACACCCCGCTGCACAAAGTAAAACAAGGGGACTTGGGGGCATAGCCCCCATATCTTTTCTCCCCCTTGACTTTATTTTGATTTCGTGGTAAAATGTAGTTAGAGTAATTTACGGCAATGGCGATTCGAAAATCCGCCCCTACAGGGCTTGTTGCCAACTACACACCGTTGAAAGGTCTGAATCATGAAAGAACGAATTCTCGAATCAAAGGAAAACTACCTCGAAACGATACTGGTACTGAGTAATAGATTGGGCGGGGTGCGTTCGGTTGACATCGCGTCCGAGATGGGCTTCTCCAAGCCGTCTGTGAGCGTGGCGATGAAGAATCTCCGCGAGGAGGAGTGCATTCTCGTGGATAAGAACGGATTTATTACGCTGACGGAAAAGGGCAGAGAGATTGCGGAACGCGTGTATGAGCGGCATACGGTGTTTTTAGAGTGGCTGACTTCGCTCGGCGTGCCTGAGCAGATAGCGTGCGAGGACGCGTGCCGTATGGAGCACGACATCAGCGTGGAGAGCTTTGAAGCGATTAAGGCGTTTATCGAGCGTCATAAGTGATATTAAGAGGTGAGGGTATGAACAGCGATAGTCAGGAGATTTCGGCTGCCGGTATGAAAATAATTTGCTTGATTGAGAATACGACTGCGGCGGATAAGCTCTTTTTTGAGGAGGGATTTTCGCTGTTCGTAGAATATAAGGGCAGAAACTATCTGATAGATACGGGACTTACCGGCAAGGCGGTGGATAACGCGAAAAGAATGCGGCTGCCGATTGACAATATTTCGGCGGTTATCCTTACTCATAATCATATCGGACACACCGGCGGGGTGGACGCGGTGATGAAGCTCAACCCTCACGCGGAGATTTATCTGAGAGCCGGTGCAAAGACCGAAGTTTTCAGAAAGAGCGGACTGTTCAAGTCGCCTGTTGGCGAGGGAAAGGCGTTCTTCAAGAAGTATGCCAATAATCTTATTCTGTTCAACAGCTTTTCGGAGGTGTGCGAGGGCTTTTATCTCGCGTCTTGCGAGGATTTTGACGAAAAGTGTGCAAACCACGACCGCAGTTATTATGCGGTTCTTCCCAACGAGAAAAAACCGCAGCCGTTCGATTTTTCGGACGAGAGCTTTGCGGTGATTTTCCCGAAAAAGCGAAAAGCGGACGGTCTGGTGTTGGTGGGCGGCTGCTTCCATTGCGGAGCGGTGAATATGCTGGAAACGGTTCGCCGCCGCTGGTACGGGATTCCGATTTTGGCGGTGATTGGCGGTTTTCATTTCACGAACGGAAATCCCAAGTCGCTCAATTGTTCGGCTGATTTCGTGACTAACACGGCACGGGCATTGAAGCTGTCGGGTGCTCAGAAAGTGTACGCGAACCATTGCACGGGCTTTAAGGGCTTCGACTTGATGGACGAGATTCTCGGCGATAAGCTGCTGTATTTAGGCGGTGGCGAGGGTATCGAGTTCTAGTATTTTAGAGAATATGCCTTCGGCAGAAAATTTTTTAGAAAATGCAAAAACCCCCTTGACAAATCGGTCGAGGGGGTTTATAATATAATCAAACAATTGAATAACTGTTCAAATGAACAATGGAGATTTATTTCCCACCCCATCGGGGTTTTGGGGGCTTGCTCCCAGACAGGGAGTGCAGAGGGGCACACAGCCCCGATTTACCCACCCCCTCATAAAACCCCATCGGGAGCTTGGGGGCTTGCCCCCAGACAGGGAGTGCAGAGGGATACGCAGCCCCCGACTTATCCACCCCCCACAAAACCCCATCGGGGGCTTGGGGGCAGAGCCCCCAAAACGGGGGTGTGGGGGTGCGTTAGCACCCCCACGTATCCTTTAATTCAGACCCCCCTCCCCCAAAGGGGGAGGGGGGCAGGGGGGTGGGGGTAAATCTCGTATAGATGAAATAAACGAAAGGAGCTGCCACCATGCAAAACGAAATACCACACTGCGACTATATGCACGCACACCCCGAGCTTATCAAAGAAATCACGGAGAGTATGCCGGACGACGATTTGCTTATCGACTTGTCGGAGCTTTTCAAGGTGTTCGGCGACAGCACACGGATAAAGATACTCACCGCACTCAGCAAGGGCGAGATGTGCGTCTGCGACATTTCAACGGCGGTGGGAATGACGGACAGTGCGGTGTCCCATCAGCTGAAAATCCTCAAGAACGCAAAGCTGGTGGGCTTTCGGCGAGAGGGAAAGACGGTGTTCTACTCGCTTGCGGACGACCATGTTACTACCATATTGAAAATGGGACTGGAGCATATTAACGAATAACGAAAGGGGATACTACTATGAGTTTCTGGGACAGGGTTGCGGGGCTTTACGACTTTGCGGAGGGCTTTAACGGCGAGGTGTACCGCGGAATTGTCAGATTTACGGGAAAGCTGATTCCCGAGGGTGCGGCAGTTTTGGACTGTGCGGCGGGAACAGGCGAATTGTCAATCGCGGCATCGAAAAAGGCTCGCTCGGTTCGCTGCACGGACTATTCTGAAAAAATGCTCAACATAGCCCGCGAGAAAGTTGAAAAACTGGGAATAACAAATATCGGGTTTGAACAGGCAAGCATTTTCAATATAAACGCTCCCGATGAAACGTATGATGTGACTATTGCGGGCAACGTTCTGCACTTACTGGACGACCCCGAAGCGGCGGTACGCGAGCTTGCGAGAGTGACAAAGAGCGGCGGCAGACTGCTGCTTCCGTGCTTTACAACCGCGGGCAAGGCTCAGGCAATGATTAACGTGTACAAGCTGTTTGGCTACAGGGGCAAGGCATACACGCCCTATGAATACTGCTGTATGCTTGCGGATATGGACATCGGCTCGGTCAAGGCAAAGGTGTTTGACGGAGTTGTTCCCTGCTGTTATGTAATGATAACTAAGAAATAAGGAGAGAAACACTATGAAAAAGACATTCAAACTCATCGATTTGGACTGTGCAAACTGTGCCGCAAAGATGGAGGCGGCAATCAAGAAGATTGACGGAGTAACCAACGCTTCTGTCAGCTTTATGAGCCAGAAAATGACCATCGAAGCCGATGACGCAGTTTTCGACAAGGTGGTAGAGCAGGCGGTAAAGGCTTGCAAAAAGGTTGAACCCGATTGCGAGGTAGTACTGAAATAAGGCAAATCGCAGTTTCCCCAAAAATAAAAAGCGAGGGCAGATTATGAGCAGAAAGCAGAAAAAACTTCTGATACGGATTATAGCGGCGGCGGTGATTTTCGTAGGCGGGTTGTTTATTCCCGAATCGGAGGAGAAATTCACGCTGTTGTGGTTTGTGCGGCTTGGTGTGTTTGTGGCGGCGTATCTCACGGTAGGGTGGGATATATTGTGGAAAGCGATTCGCAATATCGCACACGGACACGTGTTTGACGAGAATTTTCTGATGTCGATTGCCTCAATAGGTGCGATGATAACAGGCGAGTACCTCGAGGGTACGGCGGTTATGCTGTTCTATCAGGTGGGGGAGCTTTTCCAGTCGGTCGCTGTCGGAAAATCCCGCAAATCCATCGCGGATATGATGGATTTAAGCCCCGAGAGTGCCAATGTCGAGCGTGACGGAGAGGTTCTCGAGGTCGAGCCTTGCGAAGTGGAAATCGGCGAGATTATCGTAGTAAAGCCCGGCGAGAAAATCCCGCTTGACGGTATTGTGACCGAGGGTGCAAGCGGTATCAACACCGCCGCCCTCACCGGCGAGAGTGCCTTGCGTGATGTCGCAGTGGGGGACGAGGTAATCAG
>JBJESA010000329.1:0-5404 GCA_051882535.1 Oscillospiraceae bacterium | reverse complement strand
AGCTTCACGAGAGAGGAGCGGCAGGCGAGATGTATGCACTTGCGTTGCTGATGTTTATTCCCGTAGTGGTGGTGTTGGTTATCTTCCGAAAGAGCATTCTCAAAACAATGACCACCGCAATGTTAAAGGACGAGGTGTGAAATGCGATTTGTAGAGATTTATTCCGATGGTGCGTGCAGCGGAAACCCCGGCCCCGGCGGCTTCGGTGCTATTCTCCGTTGTGACGGAAAGGAAAAAGAGGTGAGCGGGGGAGAACCCCACACCACCAACAACCGTATGGAATTGCTCGGCGTTATCACCGCCCTTGAAGCTCTGAAATACCCCTGCGAGGTGCGTATCACCACCGACAGCAAGTATGTGGTAGACGGTATCAGCAAGGGCTGGGCGAAAAGCTGGAAGAAACGCGGCTGGAAAAAGAGCGATGGAAAGCCCGCCCTCAATCCCGACCTCTGGGAGCGGCTGCTCTCGCTTCTCGAAATCCACAAAGCGGAGTTTGTGTGGATAAAGGGACACGCGGGACACCCCGAGAACGAACGCTGCGACAGGCTTGCAGTAGCCGAACGCGAAAAATTCGGAAAATAAAAAAGCAGCCTGTGCGGAATATCCGCACAGGCTAAATAATCTATCGGCTTTCGCCTTTAGTAAAATGGAAGCGTATTAACCGAATTGTGCCGAATTAACGGCGGCAAGGTTTCCCCAAGGTCAGGTGTCAACCAGATTTGCTTTGAACATAACGGACAGAGTAAGTTCGCCCTTTTGGTCTACGAATATCGCATCGGAGGAATATACGCCCTGTTCGTATCCGATTTTTCCGTCCTCAAACGTTATGTGATATTCACTGCCTAAGTCGCCGAATAGCTCGTACAGACTGTTGTTGACAAGGTCAAACGCGACAATATGCATATCTATTACTCCCGACAAACCGATGCTGACGTCGGAGCATATTTCACGGTAGCCGTCGCCGTTGAGGTCGGCAAGGTAGAGGGAGTGAATCGGCTGACCGGTGTACAAAATCCAATCTCCTCTGTACAGAATGCCCTTTTCCAGCCTGAACTTATCGTTCGGAAATTCGGGAATTGTGAAACTGAAATCGTCGTTTATCTCGAGTATTCTTTCAATATCGTCATTGTTGCGAGGATAGATTTTTTGAGCGACGCGGACGGTTTCATTGCCGGAAATAGCGTTTGAATCGCTTGAATTTGAAGTTGCCGAACTGTCATTCGGAGATATCAGGATAGCACCGTTCTTGTCCTCGATTCGGTTTAGCAGAACGGTTATCCCTGCTATCGCAGCAACGGAGAATGCCGTAACTGCGGATATCGACACGGCAGAGCGGATACGGCGGCGTTTTTCAAGTCGTTTGTCACGTTGTTTAAGAATATACTTGGCTCTTTCTTCATACGATCTCATATTCAAAACCCTCCTTTTCGAGTTCTTTCTTGAGAGCCGGTTTGGCACGATACAGAAGCGACCGCACGGCACGCACCGATTTGTGCATCACTTCGGCAGTTTCATCTCCCGATAGTTCCTCAAAGTAGGTGAGCCACAGCACCTGAGAATATTCGGGCTTTAACCTCTGCATTGCACGGTGCAGAAGTTCTTTCTGCTCGCTTTGGAGATACGCAAGCTCCGGATTGTCCGACGCGGGCAGTTGAGTGATGTCCTCCAGCGTGGTTTCGCTCTTGTGACGGTGCTTTCGGAGATAGTCGAGAGCGGTGTTTCTCCCAATCGAGTACAGAAATGTTTTAAATGAGGATTTCCCCTTAAATTTCGGCATCTTGGTAATCAGCTTGATGAATGTTTCATCGCACAGTTCTTCCGCGATGGTCAAGTCCTTGACATAGTTGTTGAGATATAGCGTAAGCCCGTCGGCGTACAGTCGGAGGAGGTCTTCCACCGCATTGTCGTCGCCGCCGAGATATCTCGAATATGCGTCATTTTCCATATTAACCCCCATTGGCATATCCGGTGGAAACGGGGAGCCGAATACGCCTAAAAAGCTTTTTCACTATATTAGTCGTAGGATATTGAGAAAAAATCTCACTTGAAAGGAAAAATTTTTATGGAGCAGAAAATAAATTACCAAAGAAAACTTGACGCTCTGATAAAAACGCTTGACTATACCCCAAAACTACTGCTCCACAGCTGCTGTGCTCCTTGTTCAAGCTATTGTCTGGAATATCTTGCCGAGTATTTTTCGATAACGGTGCTTTACTACAACCCCAACATTTCGCCCGAGGAGGAGTTTTTCAAGCGTGCGGAGGAGCAGCGGCGGCTTATCGCGGCTCTCCCCGTGAAAAACCCCGTTTCGCTGGTAGTTGACGACTACGACCCGCACGAATTCTTCGACATTGCAAAGGGGCTGGAGAACGTCCCCGAGGGCGGCGAACGCTGTTTCAAGTGCTATCGTCTGCGACTGGAGCGGGCGGCGAACTATGCGGCGGCTCACGGCTTCGACTACTTCTGCACCACGCTCTCCATCAGCCCGCTCAAAAACGCCGCCAAGATAAACGAAATCGGCGAGGCTCTCGAAGCGGAACTCAGTGCGAGAGCGACTTCAGGTAATCTTCCGAGCGTAAAATTCCTCCCCTCCGACTTCAAGAAGAAGGGCGGCTACCTGCGGTCGATTGAACTGTCGCGTGAATATGAGCTGTACAGGCAGAACTACTGCGGGTGCGTGTTCTCCAAACCGAAAGAAGCATAATAAAAAGGGGAGCGTTCGATTCGCTCCCCTTGGCGTTTGTATTCGTCTTGTTGCTTATTCAGCGGGCTTATCCTCTTCCACCTCTACTACAGGCTTTTCGGGGAGCTTTGCACCGCACTTCGGACAGAACGCATTCTCGTCCTTTGTCTTGATGCCACACTTGGGGCAGGTTACCTGATTTTTCAACTCGTCAATCTGCTTGCCGATTTCGTCGAGCTGTGCGTAGCTCTCGTCGATTCCAGCTACTGCTTCGTCAAATGCGGCGTTGTCCTGTTCGCCAGATTTCTTCATCTGGTAAATCAACTCGCCGAGTTTTTCGTACTTTCCTCTGATTTCGCTGTTAATCTGCGTCTGCTTGATTTTCAACTTGGACATCTTTACCGCTTCGTCGGTCATTTTGCCGGCGGTAGACACTACATTTTTGCCTGTGCTGATTACATCTTCAAGAAATCCCATTGTAATTACCCCTTTCAGTATGAATAAGGAAAATTCCCTTATCACGTATTATACCACATCTCGTATCAAATTGCAAGCTGTTTTTGTGAAAAGTTTGTGAATTTCGACGGATTTTTTTGAAAGAAGCCTCACAATGGTTACAATAATGTCATAACTTCTTGACAATTCGCGGTTTTTGATGTATAGTAATAAAGTATAGAATTAAGATTTTAGTATACCATATTTTCAGTTACTTTTTTCGGAGGAATAAATGCAAATCGAAACTTCGTTGTGTATGGGGTGCATGAACGATAAGCCCTACGACGGTCCCTGCAAGCTCTGCGGAGCCAGCGAGTCCGACCCGTGCTTCCCATCGTACCTTGTACCCAAGACCTATCTTAACGAGCGGTATATCGTCGGCAAGCTTATCTCCTACAACGGCGAGGGAGCGGTGTATATCGGATACGACACCGTTACCAAAACGAAAGTCACCGTCAAGGAGTTTATGCCCGATACCCTCTGCACCCGCAAAAAGGGTGAAACCGATATCAGCGTGAATGCGAACAACTCCCCGCTGTACAAGACGTATATGTCCGAGTTTGCGGACCTGAACCGTTCGCTGATGAAGCTGCGTGGCATCGCTCACATTCAGGCGGTGCTGGACGTGTTCTACGAGAATAACACCTGCTACGCTATCCTCGAGTATATCACAGGAGTGACGCTCAAGTCGTTCCTTGCGAATACGACAGGCAGCATGATGTGGGAGCAGGTGCGTGAGATGTTCCCGCCGATTCTCACCACGCTGTCACTGGTTCATGCGGCGGGCATTATTCACCGCGGTATCTCGCTTTCGACAATCTACGTCACCGACAAAATGCAGCTCAAGCTCGGCGGCTTCGCTATCTCGGCGGCTCGGACTACCAATACCGAGATTGCGTGCGAGGTGTATGCCGGATTCGCCGCTCCCGAGCAGTATAACAATGAGCCGAACGGCACATGGACTGATGTATACGGCATTTGTGCCGTTCTCTACAAGGTGCTTACCGCCGCCACCCCCACCGAGGCTATCGCCAGAACGGGCAGCGGTATGCCGGAGCCTATGATGGTCAACCGAAATGTCCCCCAGAATGTTTCAAAGGCGATTATGGCGGGTATGCGGCTTTCTGTGGAAGAACGTACACGCACTATCACCGACCTTGTGGATAAGCTGTTTACTCCGCCCAAGAACGCGGACGGACGTCCCGAGGGTGCAAGAGGCGGCATTGTCGCCTCCGCAAGAGAGGAGAAGCTTCTCCGCAAGAAGAAAAAGGAGCAGATGAAGGTGCTCGCAGTGCTGGCTGTGGCGGGATTGGTGCTTATCGCATTCGCAATCACGTTCTCGCTTACGCTGTCGGGTGCTTGTGCGAAAGACCCCGCCGATATCGAAAGCGGTCTTTCCTCGGAGAGCAGAGTGGAGAGTTCGACCGACAGCAAGGAAAGCACAAGCTCCATAGACGCTTCGCTGCCGTCCATCAGCGACCCCACGCCGATGGTGGATACCACTCTCGTGCCCGATTTTGCGAACGAGAGCTGGCGTTACGAGAACGCAGTCGCGACTTACCAAGGACTGCTGACGCTCTCGCCGACTTACGAGTACAATGACGATTATATCGCGGGACTTATCTTCGAGCAGTCGGTGGAGCCTGGTACCGAGGTCGAAAAGGGTACCGAAATCAAGGTAAAGGTGAGCAAAGGCTCAAGCGTGGTGCCGCTGCCCGAGTATCTGATGAAAGAATCCGGCGGTTACATCGAGGAGCTTACCGCTCTCAACATAAAGTACTCCATCAAGGAGGAAGAGAACGACGAGGTAATAGAGGGCAACATTATCCGCTGCGAGCGTGAGAACGGTGTTGAAATTCTTCCGGGACAGCCGGTGAATGTCGAGGGTGCGGAAACGATTGTCGTGTACATCGCAATACCCGTTACAACCCCGCCCGAGAGCAGCACAGAGTCGTCGGATTCTTCAACCCCTGCCCCCACGGAGTAAAAATCGGAGGACGGAATGGAACTTAGCGAAATCAGAAAACAGATAGACGGTATAGACAAGCAGATTTTAGAGCTGTTTACGGATAGAATGCAGCTGACTACCGAAGTCGCCAAATTTAAGGCGGCGAACAATATGGTCGTATTCCAGAGCGACCGCGAACGTGCGATAATCGAAAAGGTGAAAGCGAATGTGCCCGACGAATTGAAAAAGTCGGCTGAGTTCCTTTTCATGAACATAAT
>JBJESA010000328.1:0-21236 GCA_051882535.1 Oscillospiraceae bacterium | reverse complement strand
CATAACGGCGTCGCCCTGTTCTTCGCACAATTCAAAGAACGCTTCGCCGTATACCTTTTCAGCCTTGTCGTTCATAGCAAATTCCTTTCTATCGGGGCAAACCGATTATCAAACCGACTCAACCTCGTTCAAGAACTTCGAGATAAGTGCCTCGTTGTCCTTTGCGGATATTTCCTTCTCAACGACCTTGCTTGCAGCCATAACTACCATCTCGGAGATTTCGTCCTTGATTTCGTTTACTGCCTTCTGTTTTTCACGCTCAATGTTCTCCTCAGCCTTGGCACGGATATCCGCAGCCTTCTGGTTTGCTTCGGAAACGATTTCCTCTTCACGCTTCTGTGCTCTGAGCGTTGCCTGCTTTACGATTTCAGCGGCTTCGTTCTTCGCCTCGGCAAGACGTGCTGTGTATTCCTCTTCTGCCTTCTGAGCCGCTTCCTTGGCTTTCTGTGCCTCGGAAATTTCGGCTGCTGCCATCTCCTTACGCTTGTCAAGGATTTTGCAGACCGGCTTGTACAGCAAAAATCTGAAAATAAGGAAGATAATGAGCGTATTTATCAGCGTGAAAACAATTGTGACAGGATTTATGGATACGAGGGCTTCATACCAATCTCTGCTTTCCGCCGCTGCACTTACGTTGCTGAGAATATTCAGCATTGCCATTTCCTCCTCCCAATAAACTAATCCGTCTTATTACTGAATGAGCTTGCCAAGAAGCGGGTTAGCGTACATGAGAAGAAGGGCTACAACGAGTGCATAAAGACCTGTTGTTTCTGCGAGTGCGTCACCGATAATCATAGTTCTGGTGATTGCACCGGAAGCCTCGGGCTGTCTGCCGATAGCTGCAACTGCCTGACCGCCGCAGTAGCCTTCACCGATACCGGGGCCAAGACCTGCGATCATCGCTGTGCCTGCGCCCAATGCCGAAGCACCGAGAACGATAGCGTTAGCTAAAATCTTCATAGTTTCGCTTGTCATTTCCATAATGTGTTTTCCTCCGTTGAATTAAAAATACGGCACACTGTGCCTTTTATCCCCTGCGGGATATATTTTTTGAACTTTGTTTTCTCTGCGTTACTCACATTCCGCAGAAGAGATGTAGGACATACTGAGCATAATGAAGATGTATGCCTGCATTACTGCCGAGAAGATGTCGAAGTAGAGCGACGCTACCGCCGGCACGAGAATTGCGAAGTTTCCGAGTGCGAAGTAGATAAGTCCGCCTATAACGGTACCCGCAACCATATTGCCGAACAAACGCAGTGCCAATGCGAGCGGATTTGCAAACTCGCCGATTATGTTAAACGGCAGCATAAACGGCAGCGGCTCGATAAAGCTCTTGAAATAGCCTTTGAACTTTCCTGTTTTAGCACGGTTGTACTGAACCAGAAAGAACGTTATAATCGCAAACGTTCCCGTAACCGAAACATCTGCTGTGGGGTTACGCAGTCCCAGAAGACCCATGAGGTTGTTAATCATAATGTAGCACAGAAGCGTCATTATATACGGTGTGTACGCATTGTACTTCTTGCCCATGGTACCCTCGACCGTATCGCGGACAAATTCCACAAGCATTTCAGCAGCTGCCTGACGCTTTGTTTCGGGAACAGGCTTCATATTATGAGTCAGAATCAGTATGACAGCAAGCAGTATAAGGATTACTATCCATTGTACAATAACGCTCTCTGTCAGCCAGAATTCCTTGCCGTCGATCTCGAAGAGTTTAATGGCTTTCAAAGCGCCGTTGACCTCGAGCGACCTCTCGGAAGCGGCGGAGGCTAGCATTAACGCTGTTGGCATTCAGCATCATTCCTCCTTTCTTATGAATGTTCTTATCAGTATGGCGAATTTCGGGAAAAACAGCGGGATAATCGCCGTGATAAGACTTATAAACGGTGCAATTGCACCGAGTGTTAACACAAAAAACAGACCGAGATAGCGAACCGCATACATCGTGCTCATATAGGTGTTGACGGCTTTCTCATTTCGTTTACGCAGTGCCTTCTGGGCGGTCTTTCCCAAAAGGAGAAAGTTGAGTGCCGCTGTTATCGTGCCGTAGATTGCACCGAGAGGCAATGAGTAGTCAAAGTCCAGTGCGAAGCACAGCACAACCGTCACCGCGAGGTACACTCCGCTGATTAGGAGAAAATATGGCGATAAAGATCGCATTTCCTGATAAATCGGCTCGTTTTTCTTTTTTCGCATGGCAGTCATTTCCTGAGATTTCGGTAGTCGTCGTAATAATCATTGTCGCGGCGGGAACTGGTGAACGCCATCGGCGTCTTTTTGTCCTTGTCACGCTGCTCGTAGTAGTGCACAATCTTCAGGATGTAGTTTATCGCGCCGCTCAGCATGAACAAAATCGCCAGACCCACACAAATCAGCATCACCCAATCGGGGAGATTAAAGCGTTTTACCACGTAACTTCCGCCCAGCAGAAACACCAGAAGCGGGGTAACGATTACAAACGCCAGCTGACTGACTTTCGCGTATACTGAAAAGGGATTTTCTTTCTTACTCATATTCTGAAACCTGTTTGGGTATTCACCCGCTATCGCAGCTATCCCGCTTACTTGAGCATTGTGGACATCAGCCACTTGCCGTCCTGCTTAACCATCTTGGTGATGAGAACGGACTCGGGGTGGGAGTTTGCCTCTTCCTCGGTGTAGCCGTCTACAAAAACGGTAAGCTCACACTCCGTTTCGCTCTTGGGGAATACCTTGACCACGCACTTAGACCAGTCGCGGGAATAGTCCGCGTCGGGGGTGAAGCCCTCGATTATTCCAAGGCATTCCGAGCCGTCTGACGGGTCCTTATGCTCCTTGTACACTTGAACGTCTTTGGTGCCGCCCTCTACCTTTACGGGATAGCGGGTGAGAATACGCTCTGCCTCGTCTGCGATATAAACGCTCTTTACAAGCTCCTCAATCTGGGAGAAATGCTTGTAATTCGCGTCATTAACCGAATAGTATCCGTCCTCAGAGCTGTTGCCGTACACCGTCTTGTAGGGAAGTCCCTCAATCGTGTACAGTTTAAGCACCGTGTAGTTCTTCTGAATCAACTCATTAGCCGCACTGCTGCACTCGTCCACCAAAGCCTCCCAGATGGAGTTTTGAGTGCTTTCCTGTGCATCGGACGCATTGTTCTTATTCATCAGGATAATGCCCACAGCTACTGCTGCAATCGCTGCCACAGCAACAAGTGCGGTGGCAATTGTAGCCACAAGCGATTCCTGCTTTTTACCATTGCTCATTGATTACCTCTTGCTGATTAACCCGAAAAATTAAGTGTTGGGGTTGGCGGTGTTCTCCGCGTTGCCCATATTGTTCATATTCTGATTTGCTGCGGGATTTGCGGCTGCGGACTGCTTCTGCTCCTCGATAGAGATAGCGTCGGGGAATACGTTGCGGCTGTCGTCCTTGGAAAGGAATGTCGTATTGACATAACCCTGTATAATCGCACCGTCCGTTACCGCTATAGTTGACGCATTGATATCGCCAAACACGATTGCGTCACGCTTGAGTTCCGCCTTACCTACAATATCCAGTTTACCACGAATTCTTCCGTTTATGTCTGCGTACTGCGAGGACAAGTCGCCGATAAGAATGGTATCTCTGTCCATCTTCATTCTGCCCTTGAGAGAGATGTTGCCCTGCATTGCAGCGGAGTTCATTGCCGCATTGTTGGCGATGATATCGCCGACAATTTTACCGGTCATATCCACATTACGGGTAGTTTCGAGGTTGCCCTTTATGTTGCCGTCAATCGTCATATTGGCGAGAGAGCGGATATTACCCTCAATCTGGGTGTTCTTGGAGATAACGGTGGTTTCCTCTGCCTCGTTGCCCATGGGAGCGGGAGCTCCTCCATTTCCGGAGGGCGGGGGGACGAATCTGCCGTTAATTCCGTTCATACCGTTCATATTGCCGCCGTTATAGCCCGCATTGCCATTGAAACCGGCATTTCCGTTATATCCGGCGTTTCCGGTATTCTGACCGAAATTGCGGTTGACAGCATTCTGATTGTATCCGTTATCGACGGGCTGCTGTGCCTGTGTATTGGCAGCCGCATTGGTGGGTGTACCCATTGAACCCATTGAACCCATTCCACCCATTGCGTTCACTGCATTTCTGTTGACAGCCTGTTCGGGCTGTGAGTTGACAGCGTTTGTCTGCCCTGCGGGCTGCTTATTAGCCTCGCCGGCATTATTATTCGGGAAGTACGGAGTTTCGAGCGGAACACCGCCGGAAATCATATCCCCATCGCCGGAGTTCTGCTGTGCAGATTCGGGCTGTGCTGCAGCATTCTGGTCACGGAGGTATTTATCAAGCTCGCTGGGCTCCTTCGTGCCGGGCTGAGTAGGCTCTCCCTCTTGTCCGTCCTTTTTCCACAACTCTTTAACAGCCTGCGAAAAATTATCCTTAATTCCCATAATCAAACAATCCTTTCACATTCCCCTGAACTTTACCAATCACACAAAGCAGTCACAACAGCCAATCCCGAACAGAACGGACTTTTTTTCCAAGCCCCATCGAAATCGCCGCCAACCAAACCGCCTTTACTCAACAATACTATGCGAACGGCCCTATGAACTGAACCGGCTGTGTATCGTTGTTTATCTTGTCAAACTTATATCCCTCGCTCTGCAAAATGGAAATAACATCGTCCAGCACGAGAGTCGCGTTCGTTCTGTCGTGCATAAGCACAAACGAACGGTACATATCCTTAATATCTTTCGGAATGGAGTTGTGCATCTGCGTCCAGTTTGCACCTGCTGCATCGCCGCTGTCCACATTCCAGTCGTAATATCTGAAGCCGCGGCGTGTCATCTCTGCGATAATTGCATCGCGTGTGGCTTCATTGAAATCATTCTTGCTGCCGCCCGGAAAACGGAAAATCTGCGTTTTTACTCCGGTGGCGTCATAAATCGCGTCCCACGCCTCGTAAAAATCCTTGAGGAACGCCTCAACCGAAGCGTAAATCTCCTTATACTCGTGCGATGTGCTGTGAACGCCGATTGCGTGTCCGTCTTTCACAATCGCTTGCAGCCGCTGCGTACAAGCCGCACTCCTGTCGGGAACAACGAAGAACGTTGCTTTCACCCCGCGGCTGCGTAATATGTAAAGCTTGTCTGCGGTATTCTCGTTGGGACCATCGTCAAAAGTGAGATAAACGGTACCCTTTTCGCGGAAGTAAGCCGCCGGTGTTTCTACGTACATATCAGGATAAAGTGCCGCGTACGGGCTGTCACCGGTGGAGATGGTCGGTGTTGAAGATGTGTCGGAAGAAGTACTTGTCGGCGTTGATGAACTCGTGCCGCTTGTCGATTGTGCAGCACCGCCGGAAAGTCCTGCAAGTTCCTTAATATCGCTGTCGCTCATTCCGCACTGCTTGAGCAGGTCGTACAAATTCTGAGAGGACGCTGCGTTATTGAGAACGGCAGTCAAAAGCTCCTTGTCGGTGATGCCGTTTTTCGTCATAATACTGTAAAACTCCGCACCGCTTACCGTCTTGTTTGAAGCTGCGAGTGCGATGATGTTCGCATCGGAAATACCCGCCTTGGAAAGCACGGCGTAAAACCCTTGGGCGTCCATCTTGCCGTTGCGGTTGACAAGTTCGATAAACTCATCATACGGGATACCGCTTTCGGTAAAAATCTTGTAGAAGTCCTCGGCTGTGCCTGCCTTTTCCTTCACCAGCACATCAGCAACGGTCTGGAGAGCGATATTCTCTTTCTGCTGTTCCTTAAGCTCTGCGTTTTTGGTTACGAAAAGCACGCCGAACACTACTGCGAGTATCAGCGGGACAAAAAACAATATGACAAGCACCGTTTTTATCAGTACTTTAAAAAACTCAACGCTGCCAAAACGCATCTTAAACCTCTACTTTGAAAAATACTGGGAATTCTTTGGAAAACGATTTCAAGATACAAATCCCCTATTATCTAATTTTACTATAAAAAATGGGATTTGTCAAGAGCAACAATCAACAATCCGCCCCAATCGTAAAAAACAAGGGGAGAACTCACAAAAGCATTCTCACCTTTTTGTAGATTATGCACAAACGCGGGCTAATATCGGAAAGTCCCAATATCAACCCGCGTCAAACATATTACTTTTTCTCGCCCAACTCGTAAGCACGCTTAGTGCAAGCCTCGCACGCCTTTACAACGGTATCGGTGAGCTTGCCGTTATACAGTTCATCAAGTCCCGCGAGGGTGGTGCCTCCGGGAGAGGATACCTGCTTTATCAGCTCGTCAACGGTCATTCCGCTTTCGGTGAGCATCTTTGCCGAGCCGATGAGGGACTGTGCAAACAAGCGAAGAGCCACATTGCCGTCAATCCCCGCCTTTTCCGCATACTGCACAAAGCCCTTCGCATACAGATAGATAAACGCGGGAGAAGAGCCGTTAATCGCGATAATCTCCTTCATCTTATCCTCGGGGATAGTTTCGGTGATACCGCACGAGCCGATAATCTTCTTCGCGAACGCAAACTCCTTGTCGGACACATTGCCGCACTGAGCCATTGCCGACGCACCAAACCCGAGCATCATAGGAGTATTGGGCATTACAAGAACGATTTTCGCGTCCTTGAATGTACGCTCCTTGATATACTCAGCGGAAATGCCCGCACAAATCGAGATAATCACGATATCGTGATTATCCGCTTTCCTGATTTCCTCCAGCACCTCGTCAAGCTGCTGTGGCTTTACCGCGAGAAGCAGATAATCGCATCTCTTGGCGATTTCGTTGACGGAAGCCGCCGCAGTCGCACCGTATGTGGACAGTCCCTCGAGCTTAGCTGCGTCCTTGTCGTAAACGAAAACCGCCGTGTTTCCCAGCTTGTTGTTTACGCCGCGTACAATCGCACCACCCATATTTCCAAATCCGATAAATCCCAGTTTATTCATATCAAGTTTCTCCGATAGATTTTTTATTTTCCTTAAACACCATATAGTAAGCCGTTGCCACAATCGGCAACACCAGTATCAGCATAAAGCAGTCAACGGGGTACTGAATCGCGTTTTTCAGCAGACGTGCGGGGTATTTCACCAGCACAGAGCCGCATACCCATTCGCCCGCCGCCATCGAGTTGGTGACAACAAGAGCAAACGGAGTGTATAACAAGTTAATTCCGACTGTAACCGAGAGCTTGCCAAGCACAATTCTTGCAATCTGCTTGCCGTTATCCTTTAAACTCTGCTTGAACTGAGGCTTATCGTGAAAATTAATACGCGACATTCTCAGTTTGTAGAGAAACAGTCCGTAGAGCATACCCGCCAAACATTCCTGAAGCGTAAACAGTATCGAGAACGATTCGGGCTGCGGCTTCAAAAAGAAGCTCACCACGTCCGACACTCCACCTGCGAGAAATCCCACGGTAGGTCCGTACAACATACCGATACACGCCTTCGCCAGAAATGCAAACGATATTTTCAAGTCGGGCGTTACTCTGATTGTCAGCTGCTTAATAGCAAGCTCCAGTGCAATAAGCAGTGCGGTCACAACAATGCAGCGAACGCTCTTGAGTTCCAGTGCCGATTTCTTAAAACTTCCAAAAAAAGCCATTGTCTTATCCTCCCTTTTCGTCATACACAAAGAAATAAATAAGCACAACGGCTCTTATTCGATTATGTACAGCGAGATGCGAAAGCCTTACCGCAAGCACTCAAAGCCGCCCAAAGCCGCTTTTGTGCTTTTCGTCCGTGGGACAACTCTCCGTTCCCAAGGCACTTGACGCAAAGCTTTCTACTCTGTTTTCTGCAGTCCGGAGAGAAAGGCACATCTGCACCTTTCTCACCCGACCGCTTATGTCCTTTAATATACGAAAATCAGAAATTGATTTCGTTGCAGATGGTGTAGCGACGCTCGTTGAAGGGCTTCTTCATCGAAAGTGCTTCCTGAATGTCAACATCGTATACCTTGCCGTCCTTATAGCCGACAACGCGGTTTCCGATGCCCTTTTCGAGAAGCTCTACCGCATAGTAGCCCATCTCGGAAGCCATTACTCTGTCGCGTACTGTAGGCGAGCCGCCACGCTGAACGTGACCGAGAACAGTTGCTCTCGACTCGATGCCGGTAGCCTCCTGAATCTCCTTTGCAATCTTGTCAACACCGCCAACGCCCTCTGCGACAACGATGATGAACTGCTTCTTGCCCATTGCACGAACTTCCTTGATACGGCTGATGATAGCTTCCATATCGTGCGGCATTTCGGGAACGATAACCGCGGTTGCACCGCAGGCAAGACCGGTAGACAATGCGATATGTCCGGCACGTCTGCCCATTACCTCAACAACAGCACAACGCTCATGCGACTGGCTGGTGTCACGGAGTTTGTCTATCATCTCGACAACAGTGTTCATCGCTGTGTCGTAGCCGATTGTATACTCGGAACACTGGATATCGTTGTCGATAGTGCCGGGGATACCGATACACGGAACACCCGCCTTGGACAAATCCGCTGCACCTCTGAATGTGCCGTCGCCGCCGATGCAGACGATACCCGCCATATTCTCACGCTCGCAGATTTCCTTTGCTCTCATAATGTTTTCCCACTCTTTAAACTCGGGACATCTTGCGGTATAAATCATAGTACCGCCACGCTGAATAATATCGGAAACAGAACCTCTTGTAAGAGTTCTGAACTCGCTGTTGAGCAGTCCGTTGTATCCACGAAGAATACCAACTACCTCAAACCCCTTGTAGATAGCGGTTCTGGTAACGGCTCTTACTGCCGCATTCATGCCGGGAGCATCGCCGCCGCTTGTCAAAACGCCAATTTTCTTCTGCATTGTCGTTATCCCCTTTTCGTTAATTTTTTAACAGTGCCCGAAGACACCATATGCTTTCCTTATTCTACTATCATTTTACTACAACATAGCCGCTGCCGTCAATGAGGTTTTTGACCAAATTTAACAGGTTTTTCCTCGGCTTTTTGGTGGTATATTTACAATCAGCAAAAAGCATAGCTCCGCCGGAATGCGGCTGTTAAGGCAATTTACTTCATGATAACGTTTCCGTTGCCCAGCAGCCGTACCAAACGATCTACCAGTCGGGAACAGATTCGCACCCCACGCACACCCTTTGCGTCGGTTACGGTGCGGGTGTCGGCGAAGCAGAACTTCGCCGCCGCCACTCCGCGGTACTCGGCGAGTATTCCATCCACCTCGGCTACACGCGGGTCGCTTGCCGAGGCGAATTGAAGAAACAGTGTACGCCGCTGCTGCGGGGGCATACGCTCCGCGTCGAACGTCTTGTCAACGACAAGACTGCGGCGGTCGTTACGCATGGTAATTCTGCCCGTGACAAAGTAAACCTCGCCCTCGTGAAGTTCGGACTCGCCGAAAATCACTCCCTCAATGCTGCCCGTTGCGTCCTCAAACTGTGCAAAGGACATCGGCTTGCCGTTTTTGGCGACAATTCGCCTGTTCGCCACCAGCATCGCCACAAACGAAATTTGCTGACCGACGCTTATATCCGCAAGGTCTGCCAAAAACACGCTGTCCTCGGCAAGCTGTGCCGCGAAAAGCTCGGCGGGGTTGCAGGAGAGGTAAACTCCGAGCATCTCCTTTTCGAGGGTGAGCAGCTGAATGGGCGAAAAATTCTGAGTGTCGGGAATCGGCGGTTCCTGAGCGTCCTCCCCCGAAATCTCGAACAGGTCGATTTGTCCGCTCTCGCGGCGGGAGTACTCCCGCCCCGCAAAGTCGAGGACAATATCCATTCCCTGCAGCAACGCACGGCGGTTGGGAAAAATGCTGTCGAACGCACCCACTCTCGTCAACGCCTCCATATAGCGGCGGGAATTGTCGTATGCCGCCATACGCGAGGCAAAATCAAAGACGGTGGTGAAAATGCCGTTCGCACGTTCTCGTACAATATCAGTCGCGAAATTCTGCCCCAGCCCACGCACACAGGCAAGTCCCGTGCGAATCGCCCCGTCCTCCACGGAAAACTCCGCAAAACTGCGGTTGACATCAGGCGGCAGAGCCTTAACCCCAATGCTTTTCATATCCGCGGCATAGTCGGCGAGCTTTTCGGGGAACGCGGTGATAAGTGCCGCCATATACTCCGCATAGTGGTGGTTTCTCAGGTATGCCGTACGGTATGCAACGGTGGCATACGCTGCCGCGTGTGCTTTGTTGAACGCGTATGCGGCAAATCCCGCCATCTCGTCAAAAATCCTGTTCGCGATGTCTTCGGGAACGCCGTTTCGCACCGCACCGCGTACATTCTCATTGCCGTAAACGAACGCAGAACGCTCTTTTTCCATAACGTCCCGCTTTTTCTTGGACATTGCACGGCGTACCATATCCGCCTGCCCGTAGGAATATCCGCCCAGCACACGGCAAATCTGCATCACCTGCTCTTGATACACGATACAGCCGTAGGTTACCCCCAGAATATCCCGCAGCAGCGGGTGTGCGTACTCGATTTCTTCCGGCTTTTTGTGGCGGTTGGCGATATATTTCGGGATAGAAGCCATAGGCCCCGGTCGGTAGAGCGAAATCGCCGCCGTGAGGTCTTCAATCGACTGCGGTTTCAGCCGTTTGAGCATATCGGTCATACCCGCACTTTCAAACTGGAACACGCCCGTTGTTTCGCCCCTGCCTAGCATTTCATACACCGCACGGTCGTTTTCGTCGATTCTGCAAATATCGAAGTCAGGGCGGGTTTTGCGGATAAGAGCACAGGTCTTGTCGATTACGGTGAGGTTTTTCAGCCCCAGAAAATCCATCTTGAGAAGCCCCAGCCGCTCCAGCTGCGTCATTGTATACTGTGCCGTAAACGTGCCGTCCTCTGATTGGAGCGGTACATACTCTACCGCCGCTTCGCGGGTTATAAGCACGCCCGCCGCATGGATTGTTGTGTGACGCGGCAGTCCCTCGATTTTTGCGGCGGCGTCAATCAGCCGCTTTATCTCGGGATCGGAGTTATATAGATTTTTGAGTTCGCCTTTTTCCAGTTCTTGTGCAAGGGTGGTGTTGGTCGAGTCGATAGCCTTTGCCGCCTTATCCACGGTAGGGAGCGGGATTCCGAGGACGCGTCCCGCGTCACGGACTGCCGCACGTGCTTTCAGTGTATCGAATGCCGCAATCTGGGCGACATGGTCGCCGCCGTAACGCCGTCTGACGTACTCGATAACCTCCCCTCGCCGCTCGTTGCAGAAGTCAATATCGAAATCGGGCATTGAGATTCGTTCGGGATTGAGAAACCGCTCAAACAGCAGATTATACCGCAGCGGGTCGATATCGGTGATTCCCATGCAGTACGCACAGATACTCGCCGCACCGCTTCCACGTCCGGGGCCTACGGGAATTCCGTTTGACTTCGCGTAATGCACGAAATCCCACACAATGAGGTAGTAGTCAATAAAGCCCATCTTGCCGATTACTCCGAGTTCGTAGTCGATACGCTCCCGAATCTGTGCGGCATTGGGTGGATTTTCGCCGTAACGCTTTCTCGCCCCGTTTTCGACAAGGCTCCGCATATACGCGGCGTTGTCGGTAACTCCCGACTGCACGAACAGCGGGAGTTTGGTCTTGCCGAACTCAAACTCGAAACTGCAGCGGTCTGCTATCTCGGCAGAAATCTCCAACTCCTCCGGCTCGAAGTGCGAGAGCATCTCCTCCGCACTCTTGAGGTAGTACTCATCGGTGGGGAGTGCCTCGGGATTCGGCTCGGAGAGCCGCTTGTTCTGACCGATGCAGGACAGCATACGCTGAACGGTGCTGTCCTCTTTCTCCACGTAGTGGACGAAGTTGGTGGCGACAGTGCGAATTCCCGTTTTCCGCGACAGTTCGCGGAGCTGATTGCAAAGTCGCAGCTGTGCCGCTATGTTGTGTGCGGAAAGCTCTAAAAAGAAGTCTTCCCCGAATACGTGCCTATATTCCGCCGCCACACGCTCGGCGTCTTGGGGACGATTGGACGCGAGCAAACCCGAAATCTCGCCGTCCTCCGCACCCGACAGTGCGATAAGCCCCTCGTGGTGTGCGAAAACGCACTCCTTGTCGGTGTAGAAACGGCCGCCCTGCTCTGCCTGTGTGGCGATAATCCTGCACAGGTTCTTGTAGCCGGTCTTGTCCTTGCACAGCAGAGTAAGGCGGTGTGCGGAGCCTGCGGGAATACGGACAGTGCGGCTCTCGGGGGCTAGCAGCACCTCGCAGCCGATAATCGCCTTTATCCCAACCTTTTGGCACTCATCAAAGAACTCCACCGCACCGTACAACGCACCCGTGTCGGTAATAGCAAGGGCTTCCTGACCGAGAGCACTCGCCTTTTCACACAGAGCGGCAAGCCCGCAGGCACCGCTTTGCAGACTGTAGCACGTATGGACATTCAAGTGAACAAACCGCATTCAGACACCCCCACCCACAAAGCGAAAAACAGCCCCGACTTATGCCGAGGCTGCTTGTTCGCGTTTTTCTCGATACTAAACGGCACATCTGCCGTCTATCATTCGCGGCGACCTAACGCCGCACCACCACCGGATTAGTCTTCCGCTACTTTAGCGACAACAACCTTATCCTTGTAGTAGCCACAGTTTCCGCATACTCTGTGAGCGAGCTTCAGCTCACCGCAGTTCTTGCAGCGAGAGAAATTCGGAGTTTCCAGCTTCCATACTGCGGAACGTCTTTTGTCACGTCTAGCACGGGATACTTTTCTCTTAGGTACTGCCATGTCCTTCAAACCTCCTCTTATTTTCTTGAAATTCTAATGAAGTAAGAGGATAACGCTCTTACTGTAGATGTCAACAAATCACATTATAACACATTTACAATGACTTGTCAAGAGGATTTTTGAATTTTTTTCAAGAATTATGCCTTAAACTTAGTTACGCTTGCAGGAAGTTCGCTGTCATCAGCGGAAATTGTGAGCACAACTGTGGTAGAAGGAGTAATCTTAGCGAGCTTGTCGAGCATCTCGCCGAGCTTGTCGTAATCTCTGCCTGTAATCTTGAGAGTAGCGTCAACGAAGATGTCGGTGCAGTCGTGGTCGGAAGCGAGAATACCGGAAACAAATCCGTAGAATGCGTCCATACCGTCAACCTGATAGTCATCAATGTTAATCAGACGTACCTTGTAGGTGATGTCGGTGTTGAGGGAAGATCCCTTCTGGATAGCAACAACGTTGCCGTTGGACTGCTTCTCTGCCTCGTGAATGGAGTCAATGAGAATCTTGGTCTTGCCGGAACCACGCTTGCCTGTAATAATCTTAATCATATCTTTGTCCTCCTTGAAAGGTTTATTTCCTTTTTTAGTCAAATTAAAGTCCGAGCTTCTTCTCAAGTTCTGCCTTCTGAGCCTCATAGCCGGGCTTGCCGAGAAGTGCGAACATATTCTTCTTGTAGCTCTCAACGCCGGGCTGATCGAACGGATTTACACCAAGCAGATAACCGCTGATTGCACAAGCCTTCTCGAAGAAGTAAATGAGGTAGCCGAGATTGTACTCGTCAAGCTCGTCAACTTCGAGAACAATATTCGGTGTGCCGCCGTCGGTGTGAGCGATAACCGTACCCTCGAAAGCCTTGCGGTTTACGATTGACATATTCTGGTTGGACAGGAAGTTCAGACCATCGATGTTGTTGGGTTCGTCCTTGAGGAACAGATCCTTCTGGGGCTTGCCGAACTGCAGTACGGTTTCAAACATAATGCGGGAACCGTCCTGAATGAACTGTCCCAAAGAGTGCAAGTCGGTGGAGAATACCGCACTTGAGGGGTAAATTCCCTTCTGGTCCTTGCCCTCGCTCTCGCCGTAGAGCTGCTTCCACCACTCCGCAAACTGTGTGCAGCACGGCTCGTAGCTAATCAGCATTTCAACGCTCTTGCCCTTCTTATAAAGGATATTTCTGAGAGCGGCGTACTTGTAGCACTCGTTCTTGGTAAGGTCGCACTCGGAGTATTCCTCGCGTGCGTCTGCCGCACCCTTCATCAGCTTGTCAATATCAATGCCCGCACAAGCGATGGGGAGAAGTCCTACTGCGGTGAGGACGGAGAAACGTCCTCCTACATCGTCCGGAACTACGAATGTTTCGTATCCCATCTTGTCGGAAAGCTCCTTGAGAGTTCCGCGTGCCTTGTCGGTAGTGGCATAGATTCTGCTCTTTGCACCCTCTTCGCCGTATCTCTCAACCAGCAAATCTCTGAATACGCGGAATGCAAGAGCCGGCTCGGTAGTAGTACCGCTCTTGGAAATGATGTTTACAGAGAAATCCTTGCCGTCAATCAGCGAAATAATGTCATTGAGGTATGTGGGAGAAAGCGAGCAGCCCACGAAGTAAATCTCGGGAGTATCCTTCTTCAGCGAATTGTACAGCGAAGAACGCAGAGCCTCGATAGTCGCTCTCGCGCCGAGATACGAACCTCCGATACCGATAACGATAAGTACTTGGCTGTCGCTCTTAATCTTTTCGGCAGCCTTCTTGATACGAGCAAACTCGTCCTTGTCGTAGTTTACAGGCAGGTCAATCCAGCCGAGGAAATCGTTTCCGGCTCCGGTTCTGCTTGTGAGAGTAACGTGTGCAGCGTTTACCTGCGGTGCATAACGCTGAAGCTCATGCTCTCTGATGAAGCCCTGCAAATATTTTTCATCAACCCTGATGCTCATAGACCAAATCTCCTTTTGTGAGTATTTGAAATTTGTCCGGGGACTCCCGAAGATTCCCTCTTAATAGTTCCGAGAACTCCCCCTATTATTATACTTTAATTTTGCCAATTTTGCAAGGATTTTTAAGCGAACTGCGTGTTTTTGTGAATCTTCCGAAGATTTAACCGTGATTTTTTGTTAATTCTGCACAAAGATTTGTCCATCTCCTGCGAATACGATATTGCCTTGCCTATCGGCGGGGAGGGGGGCGGGAACCAATTCCCTTGCGTACTCGCGGAAAGCCAGCCATTCACGCATTCTGTCGAGCGTTTCGGGGGTGGAGGCTATGCGTTCATCGCCGCGGTGAATGATTTTCACCGTGCCGCCGCGAATCACCAGCTGCCTTGCCAGTGCAAACGCCTTGTCGCAGCAGCTCGGAAGTCCGTTTTCGGTTATCAGCAGGTTGGTGGCGGCATAGCCGTTGCTTTCGTCCAGACGCACCATCAGCTTTCCTCGTTTCGCGGAGAGCTTGTAGTTCACTCGGCGGGGAGAGTCGCCGGGGACGTACTCGCGGTGCTCGTAGCCGGGCATTCCGCCTTGGCGGGTGGAAACACCCTCTTCCGCTTCTTCCTCCTCAGAGGGGAGCATATTCGGGAGAACTTCGGGGCCGTCGTACTCCACCACCTGCGGAAATACGGCAAGTTGGCTCTCCTCTGCGACATTTACGGTAAATTTGCCGTTGCCCAGAAAATCCCCGATAATCACCTTTTCAAGGACTACCTTATTAAGACCGCTGTGCTTCGGCACGAAAGAGCCTTTCACGGAAACGGTTTTGCGGAACAGCAGCGAGGTACGCAGCCGCAGCGATTCCTCCGCGTCTACGCAGACTTCCACAAACGGGATAAAGCAGAAGCCCTTTTTTTCGAGAATCACCTCGAACTCTACTGTTCTGCCGCACTCGACAGTACCCGACAATCCACGCAGCCGTGCGGTAAAGTGCTTTTTCGACACGCACAGCAGCACAAACGCGAGAACGCTCACGCCGACCGCTATATAGAGCAGCACGCTGCCGATTTCTCCGTTCAGAAACAGCAGGAACATCAATGAAAAAATTACCGCAAAGACGGTAGCCTGAATATTGGAACCCTGCTCCATGATGTTCACTCCCTTTCGTTATTTTATGCCGCGTGCTTTCTTCATTTTGCAAATTTGCTTGTAGTTTTCATACAGCTGCCGCTCGTTGATACTTGAAATATCGGGGTTTTCGCTGTATAGCAGCAGATTCGCGGCGTCGGCGATTTGCGTTGCCGGCTCGCCCATATCCAGACGCTTGGAGAGAATCTCGCACACTTCGTCCGAGGTAGTAGAACTACGTTCAATTTCTGCCATATCGCAGGCGAGTTTGCGTGTTCTGAGGTACACCGCACGGATTCGGGCGGGCTTTTTCATCAAGCTGAACCGCACCTTGAAGAAGAACTCCGACAACTGTCTGCGGAATATCAGTCCCAGAATCAGCAGCACCGCACCCGCTGACACAATCACAATCAGTATAATGCGAAGCAGTCTGCCGTCGTCCTTGGGATTGGCGTACATCGTGCCGTCAATCTCAATCCAGCCCGCACCCTGTATATATGCAGTGGAATAGGCGTGTGCCTGTGCGGGAGTAACGTTGAAGCGACCAAATTCGTCAAGAACATCTTCGCTTAACACAAAGCCCTCGGTATACCGTGCGGGAATTCCCGCCGCACGAAGAAGCAGCGTTGTCGCCGTGGCGAAGTCGGTGCATATTCCACGCTTGCTCTTGAAAAGGAAGTATTCCACGGTGGTTTCTTCGGGAACAAAATCCATATCGTACACAAAGCCCGCGTCCTTGAACCAGCATTCGATAGCACGAGCCTTTTCGTAGTCGCTTGTAAGACCTGCCGTTATCTCCAAAGCGAGTTTTTCAACCTCGGGATTGACTTCGTATGTTTTTTTGTAATATTCAATCGCAGAATCGTATTCATCAAGGAACACATCGTGGGTTTTCTCGTCTATAACGCCGTCTGCCAACGCGTCGTCCAGCAAAAGAGGCAGATAAACATAATTGTCATCGTAGAAGTCTATCATACTCTCGGTCGGCTCTTGAGTGTAGTACTGCATCTTGTAAAGCGGGTTGGACGGCATATTTTCAGCAGTGAAAATCTCGTCCTTGGGATTGCGGTAGGTTTTGAGGTCTTCATTGTCGGGAATGTGCAGATTGTATGTTCCCAGCGGGTGCATAATAACCGCAGTGCTGCTTCCGTCACGCACTTGTATGGTCATATTGCCGCGGGTTGTTTTGGGAATTTCAAGGGTGAGCAGTCCTTCCTTATAGTTTTCGAGCTTGCCCTTGCGTGCGGCATTTTTCAGCGTTTTGGAGAGTTCCGCCCAGTTTGCCTGCGAGCGGTGTTCCTGCCAGAAGCGTGTTCCCATATTGAAATCATCGTGAAACGTCCAGCCGTCTTCGCCCTGATAGATGTCAAAAGACCAACGAATCACGTTGCGGGGAGAATCTGTAGCCACCGTAAACAGTACATTGTCGGAGGGATTGTTCGCCCCGTGGTTGGGGGTGGAGTTGTTCATGAAGTTGGACAGCGATGGTCTTCCGAAGTAGTTGTTTTTACGAGTGACAAACACTTCGTCCATGTACTTTACGAACGGCGTTTCCTGCACATGCGGAATAATAATCAGCATCACAGCCGCTGCCACGGCGAGTATCCCCGCCGCACCCAGCCTCTCCCTGCGGGACTTGGGGTCGTCAAAATACTTGTGCTGCGTGGGCTGTTCGGGACGGGATAGTCCCAGCATCGCCGCCAGATACCCCACCGCCAGAAATATTGCGTACCCCAGCGGCAGACCGCCCAGCGTTCTCGCCGCCAGAATCAGCGGAATAAACGAGGGCAGCAGCAAAAAGTTTGCCCTCGGCAGATACGCCGAGAAGTAGAAAGTTGTAAATCCGATAATGAACGAGAACAAGATTATCGACAAAATCGCATAGTCCCACTGAAAGAAGTCTGACGAACGGAAAATGAACTCAAAAAACGACGGACTTCTGCTCGGATTTCCGACAATATTGCACGCTACATTCACCGCAGCAAACAGCACCGTAAAAGCAAGGATAGAAAATCCCTTGCGTTTACGCAGCACATAGAACAGCATATAAATGCCGCCGCACACCGCCGTCATAATCACCGTAGTAACAAAGACGCGGCTTCGGCAAAGAGTGTACATCAATGCCGCACTTATTGAACAGATATACAGCAGCAGAGCCAGCGGCTCCGCTCCCTCAAATACGTTTTTGATTTTTTTCTTCATAATTGAAAAGTAAATTATTTAT
This sequence comes from Oscillospiraceae bacterium, assembly GCA_051882535.1. Classification (GTDB taxonomy): domain Bacteria; phylum Bacillota; class Clostridia; order Oscillospirales; family Ruminococcaceae; genus CAG-115. The sequence goes on along the minus strand of JBJESA010000328.1, from coordinate 3,294 downwards.
AGTAGGAATAAAGCCTGCATTTTATCATGCCGTTGTACAGTTTGCGATTTTTGTCGGCTTTCTTGCCGAAGAAGTTCTCAAACTCCTCGTCCGGAGTGATTACGTAGAGTTGGCTAAGCCCCAGTGGGAGCATCTTTTCGCCCATCACTTGGTAGAGCGTCCTTGCCTGCTCTGCGTCCAGCATACGCTCTCCGTAGGGCGGGTTGGTGAGAATCTTCATCGCTTCGTCCCCACTGTCCCACTCGCGGATATCGCGGCGTTTTGCTGTGACGAACTGTTCTACTCCCGCTTTGCGGGCGTTGTCGAGGGTGAGTTTTACGCACTCGGGGTCGTTATCGTAACCCACGGCTTGGAAATCCACATCTCGCTTTTCGAGCGAACGTGCCTCCTCCCGTGCCTGCTCCCACACCCGCTCGGGGAGGAACTTCATACGCTCTCCCGCAAACCTGCGGTTGACGCCGGGTGCGATGTTCAACGCACGTAGGGCACTCTCAATAAGCATTGTACCCGAACCGCAGAACGGGTCGCACACAATATCGTTTCCGCGGACTCTCGCCAAGTCCACGATACCCGCCGCCAGCGTTTCACGGATAGGGGCGGCGTTTCCCACCGCACGATAGCCGCGTTTGTGAAGTCCGTCACCGCTGGTGTCAAGCATCAGCAAGCACTCGTCTTTCATTATGGAGAAGCGAATTTGGCACACCGCACCGCTTTCGGGGAGTTTGTTCACGCCATACGCCGCCGCGAGGTTTACCGCCATCGCTTTCTTGACTATCTTCTGGATTGCGGGGATACTGGTGAGCTTGGAGTTCAGCGAATGACCGTTGTTCGGGAATGCGTCATTCCTGCCGATAAATTCCGCAAGCTCCAGCTTCTTTATCCCCTCGAAGAGTTCGTCAAAGGTTCTCGCCTTAAACTTGCCGAGCACCACGCTCACACGCTCCGCCGTAGAGAGGAACACGTTCGCTTTCGCACAGACGAGAGCGTCGCCCGTAAAGCACACTCTGCCGTCCGTCACCTCGATATCTTCGCCGCCTATACGCCTAACCTCGAAAGAGAGGGTTTTCTCCAAACCGAAGTGGCAGGGAGCCGCCATTGTGAATTTCATCATAAAGCCTTTTTACCTATATCCTTGCGATAATGAGCCTTGTCAAACGAGATTTTTTCAACTGCCTTGTACGCACTGTCAAGAGCGGATTTGAGGTTGTCGCCCGTTGCGGTTACGCCAAGCACGCGTCCGCCTGCGGTGAGGAAAGTGCCGCCGTCGAGTTTTGTTCCCGCATGGTAAACGTATGCACCGTCCGTCTGACCGTTTTCGTCAAGTCCCGAAATGGGCTTGCCTGTTTCGTACTTTTCGGGATAGCCGCCGCTTGCCATAACTACGCAGGCACAAGCCTTGTCGCTCCACTTGATGTCGAGCGAATCTAGTTTTTCCTCGTAGATTGCCTCGATAATATCCACAAAATCCGTTTCCAGAAGCGGGAGAACAACCTGTGTTTCGGGGTCGCCGAAACGTGCGTTGTACTCAACCACCTTGGGACCGTTCTTGGTGAGCATCAGTCCGAAATACAGACAGCCCTTGAACGGTCTGCCCTCCTTGCTCATTGCCGCAATGGTCGGCTTGAAGATTCTCTCCATGCACTCCGCTTCGAGTTCCTTGGTGAAAAGAGGATTGGGGGCGATTGTACCCATACCGCCTGTGTTAAGTCCCTTGTCGTCATCGTAAGTGCGCTTGTGATCCATGGAGGAAACCATCGGCTTTACCGTCTTTCCGTCCGTGAACGCCAGAACAGTAACTTCCACGCCGTCCATAAACTCCTCAATTACGACTTCCTTGCCGCTCTCGCCGAACTTCTTGTCTACCATCATGGAGTTTATCGCATCTTTCGCTTCTTCGAAATTCTGTGCGATAACAACGCCCTTTCCGAGAGCAAGTCCGTCCGCTTTGATTACTGCGGGGTAGGAATTCTGCGACTTAACGTAGTCGATTGCCTTGTCGGGCTGTTCAAAAATCTCGTAAGCGGCAGTCGGGATTCCGTACTTCTTCATCAATGCCTTGGAGAAAGCCTTAGAGCCTTCGAGGATTGCCGCATTTGCACGCGGGCCAAAGGTCTTGAAGCCCTCTGCGTTGAGTTTGTCCACCATTCCGAGTACCAAAGGGTCATCGGGAGCAACAAACACATAGTCGGGCTGGAGCTTCTTTGCGAGGTCGAGCATTCCGTCAAGGTCGGTAGCCTTTACGGGGAAACACTCGGCGAGTTTGGAAATACCACCGTTTCCGGGGGCGCAGTACAGCTTCTCCACCTTCGGGGATTTGGAGAGTGCCTTTGCAATTGCGTGTTCACGGCCACCGCCGCCTACAATAAGTATCTTCATAGCGAATTACCTCTATTCTTCTGATGTCGTTAATAAGGCTTTTGACAAACCTACATACTATCATTATACTACATTTCCCCGCGAATTACAAGAGGATTTTCCCTATCGTGAAATTCACCAAATTGTGAAGTAAAAATTTGTGTATTTCACCGCCCTTGTAACTTTTCGGGAATGTAGTATAATATAATTAGGTCGGTATGTCCGAAACTATATCACAACAGGCAATTGTAAAGACGTTTCAAAGGAGGAAATGTGATGAATGAAGAAATGATAAACGGTGAATTACTGCAAAGAAACATCGAGGAATTTTCACGATTACAAGATTATATGCAAATGGTTGAAAAAGACTCCGCGGTGTATAATGAAATGAAAAAACGCTACATTCAACTAAAAGTTATTCTGACAGCACTATCTGTAAGTGTCTCAAAATTAGACAGAATAAAGGAATAACTAATCTACCGGCACACAAAAAAGTGCAAATTCTAAATCCAAAGACTTTTTACCTTTCAACACTAACTATCCCAAAGGAAATTGATATTAAATGAATTTAACTCTGATAAATGCAACCCCATCAGAAATCAAGCTGATTAAGGAACTGTACTACAGTGCCTTTCCCAAGGAAGAACGTTCGCCGTTCGGGCTGATGAAACGCCGTGCAAAGCAAGGACGCGGGCGAATGCTCGCCGCAAAGGACGGCGGTGAGTTCGTAGGCTTCACCTACATCATAGAAAACGCGGACTGTGCGTACCTGTTCTACCTTGCGATAGTCCCGCAAACGAGAGGTGCGGGCTACGGCTCGGCGATTCTGGCAGAGCTTCGCGAAATGTACAAGGGCAAACGGCTGTTCCTTGCACGGGAGTCGCTCGACCCCGCCTCCGACAACTACGAACAGCGGGTAAGACGGCACGAATTCTACTT
>JBJESA010000327.1:0-5428 GCA_051882535.1 Oscillospiraceae bacterium | reverse complement strand
TATTCCCGATGAGGTGATGGGATTGTATTTCAGGAACTGCGGGTTAAGCGATACCCGATTCCCCGCCTCGTGCGGGAAATCAAGCGGCACGGATGGATAGTCGTGGAATTTAATCGGCTTTTTCGGGTTGAACAGATTGTGAAGTGTCACCTCTATCCAGTCGCCCGCATTCGCCCTTAAAATAAGCGGGATTGGCTCTTTTTTGCCGCTCATTACGTCCTTTGCCTGCTCCAGCGGAACAAACAACAGTCCCTCGGGGTCGTGGTCGCCGAAGCGGTTATATTCGATATCCCTCTGAATTGCCGCAATTTCAAATTTGCGGACAACCGCACCGTGCGGCGGCGTTTGCGGCGGGCAAATCGGACGAAATCCGCACAGCGGCAGCAGTTTTTCCTGCGGAGTAGCATAGGCACGGATAATTCCCCACAGTCCAAGCCACATATCGTCGATTCCGCCCGAATAATACAGATAATCGCCTGCAGAATACGGCTCGTCAATATGGAGATTGAACGCCTCGGAAATACCTATCGTCTGCGACTGGACAAGCGGCGATTTCACATCGGTAATTTCCTTTCGCCACGGCATACCCTCGATATTAAAGACGTGTTGTTCCTCGTGTGCTCCGTCCAGCAGACGAATGCGGATAGGCTCGCCGGGGTAGGTTTCCAGAATGGGAGTACACGGGTCGCCGTATTCAAACGAGCTGAAAATATGTGCGGGGTCGTTCTTGATTTTCAGCCGCTCGGGCATAGGCTCGCAGCGGTAGTTTATTCCCATCACTCCGGGGTCATCAACCGAACCGGGGTGGTCGGGCGGGTTGAGCGGCTTGCCGTCCCTGTCGAACAGCAGTGCGAAATCATGTAGGCACAGTGCAAATTCGCGGAACGACTTTCCGTCTTTGGTGCGTATCACCGCATTTGTGCCGTATTTCAACTTCTCGCCTGTATGCGGGTCGAGGAATTCAGACCCCGCAGGCTCTACGATAAGAGCACCGAACAAGCCGTGTTGTTGGTGCATATTCGCGAACAGATGGTCGTGGAAGAACACCGTGTTCAGCTCCTCGTTAGCGAAGAAGCGTTCTATCAGCGTTTCGCACTTTCTCGCTCCTGCGATATTGTTCCAGCCGTTTGCCGCACCGTCCGATACTATCGTGTCGAACTTCACAAGATGAATGTGATACCCGACAATATCGGTGAGCGTTTTCATCTGGAACTCGTTCCCCTCGATAAACTCGGGCAGGAAATTCGTCAGGCGGATTTCAATGCAGTCCCCCGCATTAACGCGGATAACAAGCGGCTCGGGGTGGATTTCGCCCCACTCAACACGGCGAATGTATTCATCAAGCGAACCCACCTTTTCGATTTCCTCTTTCAGCACAAAAAAACGTCCCTGTGGGTCGTGCCAGCCGTATTTGTTGTAGACCAGATTCGCCTGTACCGCCGCAATCTCAAACACCTTGATCTCTTTATCTGTACAACAAGGGCAAGTATTAGTGTATAATGCCCCGGGTGCGAAGTTTTCGACAAAATTCGCCCGCTCGGTGGGGGTGGGGTCTCTTTCGATATCGCCGTTCCTCCGAATTATGCCAAGCGGCGGCTGGAGCGGCTCTTCGCCGAATGTACCCGCCACGAAATTGGGATAGCCGGGGTGCAAATCGTCCTTTTCCGGCGGGAGGGGACGGTCGCGGAGCGGCTGGAGCGGCTCAATCGGCGTTCCATCGGGATAAGTCCCGCTGCCGTCCTGCAAGCGGTCGAACACTCTCCACAGCGTCCACATTCCCTCGTGGAAATGCGGGTACAGGTGGCAGTGGAAAATAGCGTCGCCTATCATTCCGTTGAAGCTACCCGCACCGTAGAGTATATCAAGCGTGCAGCACTCCTGCGGGCTTATCGAAATGGAATCAATTATGGTGGACTTGGGGTCGTCGGGCTCCAGCCGCCACTGGTGATTGTGCAGATGGAAAACGTGCGTTTCCTTTACTCCGCCGTGTATCAGCCGTATTTTGGACGGGTCGCCGACATACGCTTTCAGCACAGGCGGTGCGGGGTCGCCGTACGCCCACGAACTCATCGAAATATCCTCGGCGGTATCGGTATGGTCGGCGTGAGGGTTGAGCGGCAGGCGGTTTCTCATCGGCTCGGAGCGGTAGCTTATCGCGGTTGTTCCGTTGGGAAGTCCGGTATGCGGGTCGATGGGTTGTTCTCCGTCCTTGGTTTTGATTTCCAACTCATCGTGGAAAAACACGGCATATTCACGGAAAGCGGGCTTCGCGGGATTGTAGATATCCGCAAACAAGCCGCTGGAGAGCGGTCTGCCCGTCACGGGGTCGAACCACTCCGAACCCGCGGCTTCTACGATTATCGCACCGAAAAGTCCGTGGACATTGGTGCCCTCCTCGTTGCTTCTCGTGTCGCCCATATCGGAGAACAGGTATACGCCCTCTTTATCCGCGTGCCAGATATAACGGATATGCCTGTCGGTGGTGGTGTCGGGATTGTAGCCGACATTCGAGCCGTCCGAGGTGAGAACGTCATAGCACAGCCCCTGAACGTGAATGGACGTGCGGCGGTTCAGCTTGTTCTCGAAATTCACCTGAACAGTGTCGCCGACATTCGCACGGATTACAAGAGGGCGAACCCCCTCGTAGGGCTGAGGGACGGGCTGATTGAACAGTTCCTGTGCCATTCGGCGAATCCGCTCGGAATCCTGCCGCAGAACGTATATCATACCGTTCGGGTCGTAATCCCCGTATTTATTGTAAACCACAGGCAATGAGATTGCCTCTATATCAAAAACCCGAATCTGTCCGGTGTTTGGGTATTCGGTTAATTCTGTCAAAAAAATTCCTCCTTATTACAGAATTGTATAGCCATACGCTGTACAATTCATTCTATGAGAGGAATGCGTTTTAGGTGTTTCACACAGCGAATAAAGCCACTTCAGCTTGTCAAAAAAACTTTGGGGGTCTGGGGGTACCTCCAAAAGCAGGGAGTGCAGAGGGGCACGCAGTGCCCCTCTGCACAGTCTGTTGAAAAACCTTTGGGGGGTCTGGGGGCTTGCCCCCAGGACTGGGGGTGCAGGGGGACGCGTCAGCGTCCCCCTGCATACGGATATAAATAGCCCCCTCCCTTTAGGGAGGGGGGTGGGGGGGTGGGGTGCGACTAGAAGAAAAAACTAAAGTCGCAAAGTTACGCGGTATTATAGAGTAAAACAAGAGGGCTTAGGGCATAGCCTCCAAGACAAGGGTGTGGGGGTGCTGTTGCACCCCCACATCATTAAATATCCGGCAGCGTATATTTGTGCTTGTACTGGTTGAACTCGTCCATAAATTCCGACTTCTCCAGCTTTTTCAGCTCGTTCATATACTCGTGAGTATCCATGCTGTTCTCGTGAATCTGGATAAGGCAGACCGCAATATTGGAGCAGTGGTCGGAAACTCTCTCGAAATTGGTGAGCAAATCCTGCAAAATAAAGCCCAGTTCAATGGTGCATACGCCGTCACGCAGACGCTGTACGTGGCGGTTTTTAAGCTCGGTGCGGAGAATGTCGATAACGTCCTCGAGCGGCTCAACGTCCTTGGCGAGGGTGATATTCGACTCCTCGAACGAGCGGAAAGACATATCGAGTATCTCCTTCACAGCGTCAATCATAATGCCGACTTCCCGCTCTGCCGCCGCGGAGAACTTTATCTTCTTGGAATGCATCTCCTGAGCAGCCTCGGTGATGTTCACCGCATGGTCGGAAATACGCTCGAGGTCGCCTATGGTGTGGAGCAGGTTGGTGACAACCTGACTATCCGCCTCGGACAGGCTCTTGGAGCTGATTTTAAGGATAAACGAGCCGATGTTGTCCTCGTAGATGTCGATAGTGTTCTCGTTCTCGATGACTTCCTGAGCGACTTTCGAGTCGAATTGCTCTACGAGGTCAAGCGACATCAGCAGTGTTTTCTTGGTGAGGTCAGCCATCTTGTATGCCGCATTTCTGCACTGCTCGATAGCAACCGAAGGAGTGTTGAGGAAACGCTTGTCCAGCATAGGAATAGCGGAACTCTCCTCGTCGGGCTTATCACGGATTGTAAGACACGCGAGCTTCTCAAGCTGTTTGGTGAACGGCAGGAAAAGTGCGGTCGCCAGCACGTTGAAGGTGGTGTGGATAACTGCAATTCCCACCGAATTCAGCTGATCCTGCATAAAAGGAAGGTCGAATATCGCATTGATGGTGTAGAACAATGCGAGGAAGAACACCGTTCCTATAATATTAAAGTAGAGATGAACGATAGCGACACGCTTTGCATTCTTGTTCGCACCGATTGCGGAAATAAGTGCGGTTACGCAAGAGCCGATATTCTGACCGAGGATAATCGGCAGAGCGATGGAATAGGTAACAGTTCCCGTCTGGTTGGAAATCGACTGGAGAATACCAATCGACACGGACGACGACTGGAGTACCGCCGTAAGCAACGCACCCACCAGCACGCCGAGCACAGGATTCGAGAACATCGTCATAATGCTGCAAAACGCCTCGTTATCCTTAAGACTTGCCGCCGCACCCGACATCTGATCCATACCGAACATCAGCAGTGCAAAACCAACGAGGATAGTACCGACAGTTTTCTTCTTGTCAGACTTGGTGAACATAGCCAGCACCAAACCCACCACCGCGATAACCGCAATAATCGTGTCCATGCTGAAAATCATACCGAGCACGCCGTTGCCCTCGCCGCCGCTCAACGACGACAAGCTTACAAGCCAAGCGGTAGCCGTGGTACCGATATTCGCACCCATGATAACGCTGATTACCTGCGAGAGCTTCATCAGTCCCGAGTTTACGAAGCCTACCATCATAACGGTAGTAGCCGCAGACGACTGAATCAGTGCGGTCACCAACGCACCCAGAGCTACGCCTTTGAAGCGGTTGGACGTGAGTTTTTCCAGAAGAGTTTCAATACGGCTGCCCGCGAATTTCTCCAATGCGTTGCTAAGCGTATGCATACCGAACATAAACACGACAAGTCCGCCTATCATGGACAAGATATCGTTAAAGCTCATAAAGTACTCCTTAATGATATTTTACGTGGATTTTTCGGGGATTTTTCCACGATTTTTCAACAGGTTCAAAAAATTAACGCGAATTTAACCCGCTATTCTTATTATACAGGATTTTTCTCAAAAAGTATAGGGGGTTAGGAAAAAAATTTTTTGGGGGCTTTGCCCCAAGCCCCTTTTTTACTATGCGTGTAGGGTAGTTTGTGTTTTTGATTTTTTCTTCTGTACGAGATTTCCCCCTATCCCCCTGCCCCCTTCCCCCGTTGGGGGAAGGGGGAGAAGAATTCGTATGCAGAGGGGCACTGCGTGCCCCTCTGCACTCCCTGCCTGGGGGCAAGCCCCCAAACCCCTTTTCTGGGGCTTTGCCCCAAGCCCCTTTTTTA
>JBJESA010000326.1:0-5445 GCA_051882535.1 Oscillospiraceae bacterium | reverse complement strand
GATGTCGGGGTTCATTGCCTCCATCGTTTCCTTTGCTGACTGCACCTTTGCCTTGCCGACGTCCGCAGTCGCGTGAATAATCTGACGCTGGAGATTGGACAAATCCACCTCGTCCGCGTCTGCAATGCCGATAGTTCCCACACCCGCCGCCGCGAGATACATAGCCGCAGGAGCACCAAGTCCGCCCGCACCGATAATCAGCACCTTAGCGTTCAGCAATTTCTTCTGCCCCTTTGCTCCGACTTCCTTGAGGATAATGTGGCGGGAATAACGCTCAAGCTGTTCGTTAGTGAATGCCATTACTGTCCGCCTCCCATGAAGTACAAAAATTCAACGCTGTCGCCGTCCTTGAGGGTGGTAGTCGCGAACGCACCGCTCTCCACAAACTCGTCATTGATAGTGACGGTAACGTACTGTGGCGTTTCCACATTCTCCTGTTCGATAAGCTGTGCTACGGTAAGTCCGTCAGCCTTTTCCTTTTTAACTCCTGCAACTGTGATATTCATGTCGGTATCTCCTTGAATGTTATTTGATTTCGTCAATTGTAGCGGCAATTTCTGCCTTTTTGGTAAGTCCCACAATTCGGGAAACTTCCTCGCCGTTCTTAAAGAAGACAATGGTGGGAACTGCCTGTACTCCGTACTCCACCGCGAGTTCCCCGTCGTAGTTGATGTTGATTTTCGCGATTTTGATTTCTCCGCCGTAGTCCTCCTCCAGTTCCGCGAGAACGGGGGACATTCGCTTGCACGGTACGCAGCTGTCGGAGTAGAAGTCCGCGAGAACCAAACCCTCCGCGTTCAGCACTTCCGCTTCAAAGGTATCTTTCGATACACGTTCAGCCATATTTTAATCACCCACTTTCTTAACATAGAGAGTGTATGTCGAATCTCCATTGTCTATGAGTTTGAGAATCTGGTGTCCCTCTTCCTTGATGCTGCGGGGAACGTTGCGAACAGGCTCTCCGTCATTCATCTTCACCGCGAGAATTTGTCCGTCGTCCAGTTCCTCAAGTGCGACTTTCGCCTTTACGAAAGTTGTGGGGCATACCACGTCGGTAATATCCACGCTGTCATCTGCGATAATATCAATATCAGCCATTGTAGACCTCCAGAATTCTCTTCTCAAACTTATCTTTTCCCACACGGTCGATTGTATACTTGAAACGCTCGCTCGGCTTTGCATTTTCTGCGAAGAACTGAATTGCCGCGTCGCAAATCTCCATCAGCTTCTCCTTGTCCTCGATGAACGGGATAATCGTTTCGCCCTTGTTGATGCTGTTTCCGAACAGACCGCCGAACGATACGATATAGCCGTGGACGGTATCCCACGACTCTGTAGGGCAGGACTTCACGCATCTTCCGCAGAAGTTGCACTTACTCTCGTCAAGCGAAATCTTGCCATCGTTAATCGAGATTGCCCCGCTGCGGCAAGCCTTTTCGCATACTCCGCAGTTAATGCAGTCGCTCTCACGCCACTTTACCTTAATTCCGCCCTTGATACCTAGGTCGTTCTCCTCGGACTTCAAACAGTTGTTCTGACAGCCCGTAATTCCGAACTTGAACTTGTGCGGAAGTTCCTTTGCGAAGTACCGCTCGTCCAGTTCCTTTGCGAGAGCATAAGTATCGATACAACCGCTCGGGCAGATAGCCTCGCCCTGACAGGCGGTGACGGTGCGGACGCGAGGACCGCAAACTCCCGGCTCAACGCCGCCCGCCGCGAGTGCGTTCTTCACTTCCTCGATGTCGTCCAGCTTGATAAACGGGATTTCCACGCTCTGGCGAGAGGTGAGATGAACGTGGCCATCACCGAACTTTTCGGCAACCTCGGCAATTTTTGCAAGCTGAGTGGCGGTGAGGTTTCCTCCAACCACCCGAAGTCTTAGAGAAAAATTGTTCTTCTGTTTTTGCCGCATAAAGCCGCCCTTTTTCAAAGTTGCATAATCTACAGCCATTTCATGTAACCTCCGTTATCGTGATTTTTTAATCGCTTGGTCGAAATCCTCAATCAAGTCTTCTGCATCTTCAATTCCGATACTGATTCTTATCGTATCGTCATACACACCCGCACTGATTTTCTGCTCTTCTGTGTTGTGGGTGTAGATGGTGCTTGCAGGGTGAATAACCAGCGTTCTTGCGTCGCCTATGTTGGTAGCGACTGTCGCAAATTTGAGATTATTCAGTAACCTGAATGCACGCTCTTTACTTCCCGCCCTTATGGTGAGGATTGCACCGCCCTTGCCCTTCAGCTGGCTCTGAACCAATCCGTAGTAGGGATTATCCTCCAAGCCGGGATAGTTGACTTCAATGTCGGGTACTTGTCGGAAGAACTTCGCAAGTTCCAACGCATTGGAGCAAAGTCGCTCCATTCGAAGTCCCAGTGTTTCCAGTCCTATGGAATTGAGGAACGCATTCATCGGAGCAAGACAACAGCCCACATTCCGCCAGATACCGTTTCGCAGCTTTGCAAGATACGCAAATTTGCCGAATTTCTGATATTCCTTGAATCCGCTGTATCGCTCGGGATTCCACTTGAAACCGCCGTTGTCCACGATTATTCCGCTAATTGCGTTTCCGCTGCCGTTTATGTACTTCGAGGAACTGTGTACCACAATATCCGCACCGAAATCAAATGGATTTATCAGATAGGGAGTAGCCGTTGTGCTGTCAACAATCAGCGGAATCCCGCGGGTGTGAACCACCTCGGATACCGCCTTTAAATCCACCACGCTAAGGCTCGGATTTCCGATAAGTTCCACGAAAACCGCCTTTGTCTTATCGTTTATCTGTGCCTCAACGGTCGAAGCCGTAACTTTCTCAACAAAGCGAGTTGTTATCCCGAACGCCTGTAAATCTCCGAACAAGTCGATTGTTCCTCCGAACAGGCTGGAGCTTGAAATCACCTCGTCCCCGCTTTGCAGAATGTTCAGCAGCGACATAGTGACCGCCGCCATGCCGGACGAACAGGCTACCGCACCAATTCCCTTTTCAAGTGCCGCTATCCGCTTCTCAAAAGCGTCCACCGTGGGGTTGCTGATGCGTGTATACGCAAATCCCGATGCCTTGTTGTTGAACACCGCCTCAAGTTTCTCCGCAGACTCACGCCCAAACGCACTTGTCTGGTAAAGAGGAGTGAGGGTGGAGCCTGTTGCAGGGTCACCGTCAAAGTTTTGATGCAATAAAGCAGTATTAAATCTCATAAAACACTACTCCAAACAGTTTAAATAAATACCGACTCTTCCTTGAGCGTCAGGTTCTCGAGAAGATAGGACTTTTCTCCCGCCGTGACGAACATTCGATACACGAATACATCGACCGCCTCGCCCACCGAAATGCTTTCCTCATCGAAACCCCGTCTTGCAGTCAGCAGCACATCGTTTACTCTCACGGAGAGTTCAATACTGCTACCGCGGAACGCCACACGCTCCACGATTCCCTCGGACGAGGAACTTCTGAAACGCTGCGGCTCGGTTTTCTTCGACACCTTCACAAATTCGGGACGGACGATTGCACGTTCCGCACCCTCCACTTCCTCGAAAGTGTGGAACTTGCTGTAATCCTCAAAAATAGACGGCTGCCCGAAGAATGACGCGGTAAACGAAGTCTGCGGCTTGCTGTACACCTGTGCAGGCGTTCCGATTTGCTCTATTCGCCCGTGATTGGTGATGATGATTTCGTCCGCAACCTCGATTGCCTCGTCCTGGTCGTGCGTTACGAAAATGCTCGTTACTCCAAGCTTTGCTATCATATCCTTAAGCCAGCTGCGAAGCTCCTGCCGCACCTTTGCGTCAATCGCGGCAAACGGCTCGTCAAGCAGCAGCAGCTGCGGATTGGGAGCAAGTGCTCTCGCAAATGCCACACGCTGTCTTTGTCCGCCCGAAAGCTGGCTAGGATAGCGGTTTTCCAGTCCCTCAAGCCCGATAAGGCTTACAAGCTCGCTTACCCGCTCCTTGATTTTCTTCTTATCCTCTTTCTGGACGGTGAGTCCGAATGCGATATTGTCATACACCGTCATATAACGGAACAGGGCATAATTCTGGAAAACGAAGCCTATTCCACGCTGACTTGCGGGAATGTTGTTGACAACCTTTCCGTCAATGATGATTTCGCCGCTGTCGGGAGTTTCAAGTCCCGCTATCATTCGGAGAATGGTGGTCTTGCCGCTGCCGCTCGGGCCCAGCAGTCCGATTAGCTTGCCTTTCTCAATCCCGAAACTAACATTGTCGGAGGCTTTGTAATTTCCGAAATGCTTGTTTATATTTTTCAGTTCAACGTACATCTTCCGACTCTGCCTTTCCTATGTTCTCCACAATGCTTCTTATTACGAGAATGATAATCGCCATCACCACAAGAATCGACGACACGGCAAACGCGGGTACATACTTAAACTCGTTGAAGAGAATCTCCACATGGAGCGGCAGCGTGTTGGTCTTTCCTCTGAGATGTCCCGAAAGCACCGATACCGCACCGAATTCGCCCATCGCTCTTGCCGCACACAGCACCACTCCGTAAAGGAACGCCCATTTGATATGCGGGAAAGTGATTTTGCGGAATATGTAGAATCCCTTTGCACCCATCAGTGCCGCGGCTTCTTCCTCGTCCGTACCCTGTGCTTCCAGTACCGGAATAAGCTCTCGCGAAATGAACGGGAATGTCACAAACACAGTCGCAAGAATGATTCCCGGCACTGCAAACACGATTTTGATATCAAGACTTTCAAGAAGCGGGTAGACAGGGCTTTGTCTGCCGAATGTCAGCACGAAAATAAGTCCTGCGATTATCGGAGAAACCGTAACCGGCAAATCAATAAGCGTACTTAAAAGCTTTTTGCCCTTAAAATGGAACTTCGTAAGTGCCCAAGCCGCAAACAGCCCGAACACCGTGTTCACCGCAACCGCAATCACCGTAGCTTCAACGGTAAGCCAGAGTGCTTTCACCGTGTATTTGTCCGTAACCGCGTCGAGATACATTTTGAAGCCTTGCTTCAGTGCCTCGGCGATTACCGTGATAAGCGGGAGTACCAGCATCAGCACCACAAACAGCACGCTTATGCCGATAAGCAGCCACTTTACGAACTTTGAGCCTTTCGACTGCTCATTCATCTCACTTACCACCTTTCAGGATTTTCGCGTTTCTCATCTGAACGAGATTCACGCAAAACAGAATTGCAAACGAAGCCAGCAGCATCACCAGTGCGATTGCCGTTGCACTTGCGTAGTCGTATTCTTGCAGCTCCGACATTATGATAAGCGGGGTGATTTCCGTTTCAAACGGCTGATTTCCCGCAATGAAAACCACGCTGCCGTATTCGCCCAAGCACCGTCCGAAAGCAAGCCCGAAGCCCGTAAACACCGCGGGTCTTATTTCGGGAAAAATCACCTTCCAGAAAATTCTGGCACGTGAAGCTCCCATTACCAACGCCGCCTCCTCGTATGTGGCGTCCAGTTTT
>JBJESA010000325.1:0-5464 GCA_051882535.1 Oscillospiraceae bacterium | reverse complement strand
CGTCGTTTTGCCCACTCCCCCGTTCTGGGGGCAAGCCCCCAGACCCCCAAAGGTTTTTCGACAGACTGAGGGCATTCCTTTTGGAATGCCCTCTTCGTTACATTTTTCTTTTCTTGATAACCTTTTGTCTGGAAAATTCCTCACGTTCTTTCTCGTCAAGTGCATTGGTGATAAACTTTACCTGCGACTTGAAACGCGGGATTATGATATTCTTGAGTGCGTTGGCACGTTTCTGGGTTTTCTTGATTGCCGCCGCAAGCCGGTAGATGCTGTTTTCCACTTCGGCGAGCCGCACGGTAAGTTCCTTCACCCTGTTAAAACAAATATACGCATAGTCAAACGCGGAATTCGTCAGTCCCATGGGGTAAATCGGCTTGGTGACAGGCTTTATATCGGCGGAAACCTTAGGAAGCTCCACGCCCATTACACTGCGTACCGATAAGGAGAGGGAATCCTCAACCGGAAACATCTCGGTGAGTTTTCCGATAAGTCCCAGCGTGACATTTGCAGTTTCCAATGCACGATACGCCTCGGAATACGTGCTGTCGATACTCGAACGCAGCTTCTTCGCCTCGTCCACCAGCGACACCATCTCACGTATAAGAATATTACGTTTCCTGTCCATAAGGTCGTAGCCAATCATAGCCTGAAACAACTGACGCCTTGCTTTAATCAGATTGCCCTTGGTAGGAAAAACCTGCTCTGCCAAAATATCACCGCCCTTTATCCTTTGGTGTTATCGAAAAATCACAATTCCTGTGCCAAATCGGGAGAATTCAAATTCGGATTTTCCGTAAGGAAGCGTTCTCCTCTGCTCTCGTCATACCTCTCCTCAAGCAGCTTGTCGTCCATTCGGTCGAGTTCCGTTCTCGGGAGAGTGCAAAGCAAATCCCAGCCTAGGTCGAGAGTTTCGTCCATCGAACGGTTCTCGTCAAACCCCTGATTAAGGAAGAATTCCTCGAACAGCTTGCCAAATCGCATATACGAACGGTCGATATCCGACAGTTCGTCCTCGCCAATTACGGAAGCCAACGAACGTGCGTCCTGCACCCGTGCATAGGCTGCGAAAAGTTGGTTTGCCACAGCCGAGTGGTCGGCTCTGGTGTAGCCCTCGCCAATGCCGTCCTTCATCAGACGGGAAAGCGACAGCAGCACGGACAGTCCGGGGTAAATGCCCTTCTGGTCAAGTGAGCGGTCGAATACAATCTGCCCCTCCGTAATATATGCGGTAAGGTCGGGTATTGGGTGTGTAATATCATCATTCGGCATTGTTAGAATGGGAATCTGCGTTACCGAGCCGGTGCTGCCCTCAATAACTCCCGCACGCTCATACAAAGCCGCAAGGTTGGAATAGAGGTATCCCGGATACCCCTTTCTGCCGGGGATTTCTCCCTTTGAGGAGGAAAATTCACGAAGTGCCTCGGCATAACTCGTCATATCCGTCATAATGACGAGAATATGCATATTCTTCTCATAAGCGAGATATTCCGCTGCGGTAAGAGCACAAAGCGGAGTGAGCAAACGCTCGATAATCGGGTCACTCGAAAGATTGAGGAACATACAAACCCGCTCGATAGCACCCGTTTCCACGAACGAACGGCGGAAATACTCCGCTACGTCATTCTGAACGCCCATCGCTGCGAATACCACGCCAAATTCCCCCGCGTCTTCGCCGGTAAGCTTTGCCTGCTTTACAATCTGCACAGCGAGTTTATTGTGCGACAAACCCGAGCCTGAGAAAATCGGGAGTTTCTGCCCGCGAATAAGCGTCATAAGTGCGTCAATCGATGATATTCCGGTGTGGATATAGTTTCTCGGATAGCGGCGTGCGACAGGATTCAGTGCCTTGCCGTTAATATCGCCCATCTTCTCGGGGAATACCGCACCTAAGCCGTCAATCGGCTTGCCCGCACCGTTGAACACTCGACCGAGCATTTCCTCAGCAAGCGGGATTTCAAGGGGCTTTCCGGAAAAAACGGTGCGTGTGTTCTTGAGGGACATTCCATTCGTCCCCTCGAAAACCTGCAATACGGCTTTATCGCCTGCAAGTTCTACCACTCGCCCGATACGCTCCGTGCCGTCGCTCATGTGAATCTTTGCGATGTCGTCATAAGCAACGCCCGAAACGCCCTCTATCGCCACCAAGGGGCCATTAATATCTTTCAGACCCATATACTGCAAACTCATAACAGTTCTCCTTAAAAGGTACTTGTTGTGCCATCAACTTACGCAAGTGCACGAAGTGTAGTGTCGATTTCACGAAGATAGTCATCAAACATCTGTGGCTTGTCGTTCGGGATATCGTACTTCATCTTAGTCGCTTTTTCGAACAGACCTGCACCCATAATCTCCGACAGCGGAACTCCCGCACGAAGTGCGTTAAGCGACTTGTGATACAGTTCGACTACCACCTTCATCATCAGCCGCTGCTTGTCAAGAGGGACATAAGTATCGTCCTTGTGATACGCATTCTGCTGTAGCAGACCAACGCGAACAACACGAGCCGCCTCAATAGTCAGCTTCTGGTCGTCCGGGAGAACGTCCGCACCGATGAGTTTTACAATCTCCATCAGCTTGGATTCTTCCTGAAGAATATTGGAAATCTCCTGCCGCAAACTCATAAAGTCGGGGCTGACATTCTTATTGTAGAAATCGCTCAAATCGTCTATATACTCCGAGTAACTGCTGTTCCAGTCGATAGCGGGATAGTGACGTGCATAGGCAAGTGACTTATCCAACGCCCAGAAACAGCGGACAAACCGCTTGGTATTCTGCGTTACCGGCTCGGAGAAGTCCGAACCCTGCGGAGAAACCGCACCTATGATAGTAACCGAACCTTCGTCACCGCCAAGCGTCTTGACATAACCCGCACGCTCGTAGAACTCCGACAGTCTGGACGGAAGATACGCGGGGAATCCCTCCTCGGCGGGCATTTCTTCCAATCGTCCCGAAATCTCACGAAGAGCCTCCGCCCAACGCGAAGTCGAGTCCGCCATAATAGCAATATGATAGCCCATATCGCGATAGTATTCCGCAAGTGTAATTCCCGTGTAAATAGACGCCTCACGAGCCGCAACCGGCATATTTGAGGTATTCGCAATAAGCACCGTTCTGTCGGTAAGAGGACGGTTGGACTTGGGGTCGATAAGCTCGGAGAACTCCTCGAGAACCTGCGTCATCTCGTTTCCGCGTTCGCCGCAGCCTATATATACGATAATATCTGCGTCGCACCACTTCGCAAGCTGGTGCTGAGTCATGGTCTTTCCCGTACCGAATCCACCCGGAATAGCCGCAGTGCCGCCCTTGGCAATCGGGATAATCGTATCAATAATACGCTGACCGGTAATCAGCGGACGGCTGACGGGAAGTCTGTTTGCCACAGGGCGGGGCTTCTTTATCGCCCACTTCTGCACCATGGTAAGTTCCTTTAAATCGCCGAGCGGGGTCTTAATCCTGATGATAACATCATTGACGGTATACTGACCGTTCTCCGCGGTGAAAACCACCTCGCCGCTCAAGTCGGGCGGAAGCATACACTTGTGAGTGATAAGCGGAGTTTCGGGACAAGTGCAGTAAACAGAGCCGCCCTTGAGCATATCGCCGACTTTTACCGTTACCGTAACATCATACTTCTTCTCGGTATCCAGCGAGAAAAGTGCGTTGCCTTCCGCTACAAAGGGGTTAATCTCCGAGCCGGAAACGCCCAGTTTCGTCATATCCTTCAGCGGACGCTCGATTCCGTCAAAGATATTCGAAATGATTCCGGGACCAAGCGTAGCACAAACAGGCGAGCCTGTCGATACAATCGGTTCTCCGACTTTCAGTCCCGCCGTATTTTCGTAAACCTGAATAGTCGTAAACTCATCGGTAACGCCGATAACCTCGCCGATAAGCTGCCGCTCACCCACCAGCACCATCTCCAGCATGGAAAAGTCGCGGGTGTTGCGTGCCTTGACTACAGGGCCGTTTATTGAGTAAATCGTATTCAACGTGTTCAAGAGTGATTATCCTCCCGTTTATATGGTGAGTTCCTTCTTGCTGACAAAGGCTTCTCGTTCCTCGTCAAGTGCACTGTCCAGCGAGAAGTCGGCAAACAGCCCCTTATCCTCGTTCATAGCACAAATGCCGCCAATAGTGATGCTGACATCGACACGGACTTCATTTTGGGTGAGTACTTTCACCTTGTCAATATCCGCTGCTTTGGCAAGGACGACAAACTCCTTTCCGAGTGCCTCCGTCGCCTTTTCGAGGGACTTTTTCAAATGTGCCTCGTACTTGTCGGACGCTGCGAAAGCGGCGAGTTCGTCTTTCAACTCCTCAAAAAAGCCGTCAATCAGTTCCTTGCGATGGGAAAGAACCGCCCGCTCAATCTCAAAGTCGCAACGGGAGAGCTCTTTCTTAATCCGCGTTTCGGCTGCATTACGCTCGGCACGGATTTTAGCGAGTTCCTCTCTGTCCTCCGCCTGAGCACGAATTTTTCCCGCAGCACTGTTACGTTCGCGGATTTGTGCCACACGCTGGGCAATCTCCTTGTCCGCCTGCTCGTCAACCGCCGCTTGGAAACGACTGATTTTAGAGGCGTTTATAGCATTTAAATCCATAAATTTCCTTTCACAGAAAGCCTGAATCCTAACTCACAGTTTAACGCCAATCGCGTCCTCAACATAACTGCCGATTGCGTTGATTACATTGCTGTTGCCGTGTCGGTCGGGGATTTCCACAATAATGGGCTGGCGACAGTTAAGTTTCAAATCGTACACTCTGTCATGACACAGGGAAACGAGTTTCTCCGTCATCAGCACGACAGCGATTTCCTTGTCCGAAAGGGCGAAATCCAGTGCGTCATTGACTTCCTTTTCGGTGTGTGCGACAACTCCTTCAATACCCGCAAGACGCATACCCATTTGGGTATCTACATTGTCGCTGATAAGATAAAATTTCATAAATCCGTTCCCCGATTAGCCGAACAGAATAAGGATAGAGATAAGCAGTCCGTAAATTGCAACACCTTCGCCCAGTGCCACGAAAATCAACGCCTTGGAGAACGACTTGTCATTCTCGGAAACCGCACCGATAGCCGCAGGAGCCGCACCGCCAACCGCAATACCCGTACCGATAGTTCCAAGTCCCGTGGAGAGTGCCGCACCGATGTACTTCAAGCCCTCGGCAAGTCCTCCCGAAGCCGCAACCTCATTTACCGCTTCAGCAGATTCAGCGAAAGCACCTGTAAGCGGGAGTACGGTCATAATCGCCATAACTCCGAAGAAGGAAGCCACATTTGCGATAACGGAAACTTTCTTGTTGAAAGGCTTCTTGTCGTGCATTCTCTTAAGGCAAACAAACAGCGGTGCCATAATTGCCGCAACTACAACCAGTGGCATCAGAAACAGTAATACGTAATTCATAATTATCCTCCGTAAATTAAATTTCAGCGTCAATATTTATCTCAACAGGGGTGAAGCCC
>JBJESA010000324.1:0-21569 GCA_051882535.1 Oscillospiraceae bacterium | reverse complement strand
ATAACCGCATAAAGAGTGCATTTGAGCAAGCGGTTCAGCCATACGGTTTCAACAAGAGCAATCAGCCGTGCAATGAACGTCAGCCCCAAAACTGCCACCATCACTGCTGTGAGAATTACCAGCTTTCTTCTTGTACTTACTCTTCCATGCTCGTTCGATATTGATTCTGTCATTATTGCCTCATTGCCTCGTTAAATGTCCTCTGCGTGTTCGGCATCAAGGTGCCACTCGATTTTTTCAAGCTGTTTGAGGAAGTCCTCGGACGACTCCCAAGTGGGGAGGTCGAACGCTTTCCAGCGGTCGTTCTTCAACATCTGACGAACGACATACAGGTCGTTTTTCCGCTTGGTGGCACTCTCTTTATACTCCCGAAGCGGTGCGAATACGCCGTATTCGCCCTCTAACTTATATATCACGAACTCGCCGAACTGGAGAACGTCAAGTCCGTTGGAAGTGAACAGCGTTTTGACAACGGTGTCTTCCATATCGGGTGCGGGTTCGTTGAGAGTGAACAGGGCACGGGGCTTATCGTTCATGTGAATCTTGTTGTGTTCGGTGGCTTTATTGGTGAGCTTCGACTCGTCAAAACTGAAGTCGCCCTCATACACGTAGAACATCGAGGACGGGGTCTGGTAGCACTGAACAACGACGAATTTTTCCTCGCCGTAGGTCTTTTCGTACACAGTATCTTTCGGCTCGTAGAATATCCCGATTACAAGCTTTATCGCAAACATGAAAAGTCCTGTCGATACCAGCACAATCAGCATCGGCAGGCATTTCAGAAATAACTCCTTGAATTTTGACATACTAGCTCCTTGCTTTATTTTAAAAAATCCTATACAAAATATTTTACCATATTTGAGCCGAAAAGTCAATTAGGCGGAGGGGATTTTTTGAGGGGTGAGGGGGTGCGATTTTTTAGGTGACGGGGCAGTGGTATGAGGTGAGTGGCTCACCGTGTGAGTTGGAGTGTGGTGTCCTGATAGGTGGCTAGGAAATTGGCAATTTGTTCATTTCGCACAAATAGCGATGAATAATTTGGGTAGTTTTTTCTTCAAAAACCATTGACAGCGGGGAGTTATTCTCGTATAATATAATTACTCGCTCGAAACGTTCATATTTCGGATTTTTATGAACTGTGGCTTTCCCGTAGTTCGTCAAAGAAAGGATCGAGAATATGATTGTAATGATGAATAACTGTGTGGACTGTGCGATTCCCTGCGTGGGCGGATACTGCCCTCAGGCGGAATGCCCTACTGTCTGCTGTGACAGATGCGGGGACAGTGCGGAGATATTCTATCTGCTGGACGGCGAGGTTCTATGCCGCGACTGCTTTATCGAGGACGTGCTTGATAACGCAGTCACCAAAACGTCTGAAGAACTCTTGAACTGACTTGGAAAGGAAGGACTGCAATGACATCAAAGGAATACCTGAAGCAAATAGAACACCTCGAAAACGAAGCCGCTCACCTCTGCTTTGAACTAGAAGCCGCAGAAAGCACCGTTTCCCGAATCAGGGCAATTCGATACGACAATGTGAAAGTTCAGAACGGCACACGGCCGCATGAGGCTTCTTTCGAGAGGGAGATTGACCGCGTTATTGAGCTTAGGGACAAGCTGGTCGCCAAAATCGCGGAAACGGATTTGAAGCGGCACGAAATTATCTGCGTGCTGAACGAACTCCCCAACGTAAGCCACAGCCGTTTGCTATTCAAACTCTATGTCGAACACAAACCGCTGACGCAATGTGCGGACGAACTCAACTACTCCTACGACTACACGGTCGAACTCCATCGCAAGGCTCTGAGGACAGTGAAAATCCCCGAACGCTCGATTGTGGCAAACGGGCGGGAATGTCGGAGCGGGGAGATGGCGGGGTGATTTCCCCCGCGGTTCTCGGGGTTTCCCGATTGTTCACGTGATTTCTTGCTTGAATTATCAGAGCGTTCATTGTATAATTATGATGTGAAGTTTTGGGTGAGAGTATTTTCAGGCTGGCGATAAAGGCACATCTGCTTCGTCAACGGCTTATTGGTAGGCACCAAGCCTAGCCAATAAGCCGTTTCCTCGCATCTGCACCTTTCTCGCCAGCCTGAGTAAGACTTTTTCTAGAAGCTGACTATTATGATGGGGGTGATTATGTGGCGATCAGAAAGGCAGGGGAACTTACTCCGAAGCAGAAGCGATTCGCGGACGAATACCTCGTGGACTGCAACGGCACAAAGGCGGCGATCAGGGCGGGGTATTCGGAGAAGTCGAGTTCTTCGTCTGCTTCGCGACTTCTTGCAGATACGGCAGTCAGGGCGTATATAGAGGGGGAACTTGCGAAAATCCACAACAAGAATATTGCTGACGCGGAGGAAGTTCTCGCGTTCCTTACGCAGGTTATGCGGGGGGAATCCAAAGAGCAGGTAGTAATCCGTGCCGGCGGCGAACAGAGGTTAGAGATGATTGAGGTTTCCGCACGAGAAAGGCTTAAAGCCGCTGAACTTATCGGAAAACGGTATGCTATGTTCAATGACAATTCAGGCTCCGCGAGTGCGGAGCCTGTTGTTATCTGCGGAAGTGATGAACTTGCGTAGTGGTGGGTGGCTTTGGTGGGGGCGGTGTGCGGGAAAGGCGAGGTCAACGTGGGGGGGAGATGGGGTGGGAACACAACATACAGCTAAGGAGGTGAGGTGTTGAAGATATCATTACCCGAGGTCGTTGGAAAGGGATACGGCGAATACTGGCACTGCACTAAGCGTTATCGGGTTTGCAAGGGGTCGCGTGCTTCGAAAAAAAGCAAGACTACCGCCCTCAACTTCATCGTGAGAATAATGCAATACCCCGAGGCGAACTTACTGGTTGTGCGAAAGGTGTTCAGAACGCTGAAAGACAGCTGTTTCTCCGAGCTGAAATGGGCGATTCAGCGGTTGGGGGTTGGGGCGTACTGGGACATCAAGGAATCTCCCCTTGAAATGACGTACAAGCCCAGCGGTCAGAAAATCTTCTTTCGGGGGCTGGACGACCCGATGAAGATTACCTCTATCACCGTGGAACGCGGGTATTTGTGCTGGCTGTGGATTGAGGAGGCTTACGAGATTACTTCCGAAAGCGACTTTGATATGCTGGACGAAAGTATACGAGGAACGGTCGGCGAGGGGTTGTTTAAGCAAGTCACGCTGACGTTCAATCCGTGGAATGAACGGCACTGGCTGAAACGGCGGTTCTTCGATTCGGAGAGCGAGGACGTTCTCGCAATCACTACCAACTACACCTGCAACGAATGGCTGGACGAAGGGGATTTGAAGTTCTTCGAGCGTCTGAAAGAGAACAACCCAAAGCGATACCGCGTGGCGGGACTGGGCGAATGGGGTGTTAGCGAGGGTACGGTTTTTGAGAACTACGAGATTGCCGAATTTGACATTGACGAGGAGCGGCGTTCTCCGAAATATCAGGCGTGCTTTGGACTGGATTTCGGGTATGTGAACGACCCGTCGGCTTTATTCTGCGGACTGGTAGACTGCGGGGCGAAGGTTATTCGGGTCTTTGACGAGATTTACGAGCAGGGGCTTTCTAACGAGAGGCTTTTTGAGAAAATCGAGGGGGCGGGCTACCGCAAGGAGGTCATTATCGCGGACGCGGCAGAGCCGAAGTCGATTGACAGGCTGCGTACCCTTGGAATTTCGAGAATTTCGCCCGCGAGAAAGGGTGCGGACAGCATAAAGGCGGGGATTGACTTCCTACAAGACTTCCACATCATTATCCACCCGAGGTGCAGGAACTTCATCAACGAGATTTCCAACTATGTGTGGAAAAAGGACGAGGACGGGCGGCTTATGAATATCCCCGACGACCGATACAACCACTTGATGGACGCGATGAGATACGCTACGGAGAGGTTTGCCAAAACGAATACGTTCAGCTTCTGAACGGCAGACTGGCGATAAAGCCCCATCTGCGTCGTCAGCAACACCACGGCAGGCACCAAGCCTAGCCGTGGTGTCGCTTCCTAGCATTTGGAGCTTTCTCGCCAGTCTGTTCATACCCTTTTTCGACAGGCTGATGCTCAAATTCAGGACGGAACGACTTCCCGCAAATTCCCGCCCTTTCCCCGCTGTTCCCTCTTGTTTTATTTTGTTCAGTATGATATAATTAGAATGAACAAAAGGAGACTCGGGCGGTGGCTCGGGACTTTGCTCTGTTTCGGCGGGGCGGGTGAGTGAGGGGGCTTCTGCCGGCACGGGCAAGTCCTTTTGGGAAAAGGGGAAATTCCCCCGCAACAGAAAGGTGGTGTTACTTTTGAAGATCATGTCAGACCTTGATTTCTTTGCACGCGAAATCGCGGAGTGGAAAAACTCCCGAAAGCGTATTATGCAAATCAAGGGCTTTCTCTACTACGACTGCGAACACGATATTCTTCACAGAAAACGCTTGGCAATCGGAGAGAATGGCGAGATGGTCGCTGTCGATAATCTCCCGAACAACAGAGTTATCGACAACCAATACGGAAAGATGGTAAACCAGAAGACGGACTATCTGCTCGGCAAGCCGTTTGTGGTGTCTTGCGAGAACAAGGACTACGAACGGGTGCTTAAACGTGTATTTGACGCTTCGTTTCGGCGAATGCTGAAATACGCGGGAAAGGCGTTGCTGTGCGGGGGCATCGTGTGGCTTTATCCGTTCTATGACGAGCGTGGAAAATTCAGGTTCAGGGTGTTCCCCGCTTACGAGATTCTGCCGTTCTGGAAGGACAGCCGTCATACCGTGCTGGACTGTGCGGCGAGAGTGTATCGGGTGGAGATGTACGACGGTTTCGTCAAGAAAATCATCGAAAAAGTGGAACTGTTCACCAAAGAGGGCGTGAGGTGCTTTATCCTTGATAACGGGGAACTCGTTCCCGACAAGGACGTGCCGGAATGTCTGCCGTATGTTTCGGCATACGACAGGCAGGGCAAGGCGTTTCCGCTCGGCTGGGGAGAAGTTCCGCTGGTGGCATTGAAGTACGGCGATACGGAATCTCCGCTGCTGAAAAAGGTCAAGAGTTTACAGGACGGAATAAATGCGATGCTGTCCGACTTTCAGAACAATATGCAGGAGGACGCACGGAACACTATTCTCGTACTGAAAAACTATGACGGCGAGGATCTGGGCGAATTCCGCCGAAATCTCGCGGCTTACGGAGCGGTGAAGGTCCGCTGTGACGGCGACTCGAAAGGCGGCGTGGACACGTTGTCGGTGGGCGTTGACGCGAACAACTACTCGGTCATTCTCGACCTGCTGAAAAAGGCTCTTGTGGAGAATGCAATGGGTTACAACGCATGGGACAACAGGCCAAGCGTTAATCTCAACCAGATGAATATTCAGTCGATGTACTCGGATATGGACTTGGACGCCAACGATATGGAGATGGAGCTTCAGGCGGCGTTTGAGGAGCTTCTGAAATTCGTGAATATCCATCTGCTCAACACCACGGGAGTGGACTACTCGGGCGAGGAGGTTTCTATCGTCTTTAACCGCGATATGCTCATCAATGAGGCAGAGGCGATTGCGGGGTGCTCGGCTTCTGTCGGTATGCTTTCCGAGGAGAGTATTCTGGAACAGCACCCGTGGGTGAACGACGTGGACAAGGAGCTAAGAAGGCTCGCGAAGATGAGAGAAAAGGGGGATTCCTGAATTCAGGTTTCCTCTTTTTATTTTGAAAGGAGTGGTTAATATGACAAAGGAACAACTGATGGAGTTGGGCTGCAGTGAGAGTGCTGCGGAGAGTATCGCAAAGTCTTTTCTGGAGCAGGCTCAATCCCACGAGAGCCAGCTGGCACAGCTAAGACTCGACTACGCGGTGGAATCCGCTCTTACTGCGGCGGGTGCGAAAAACAACAAGGCTGTCAAGAGCCTGCTTGATCTCTCGGCTGTGTCGCTGGGCGAGGACGGAAACGCAGTGGGGCTTGCAGAACAGCTTGCGGCGGTCAAGAACTCGGACGGGTATCTGTTCGAGGAACAGGCGGCAAAGCCGGTATTCAAGGGATACCAGCCCGCCGATTCTGCGGACGGAGTGCCTGATGTGGACGTAAGCCAGATGAGTTACTCGCAGCTGAGTGCTTATATGGGGGAAAATCCCGATTTTAAGCTGTAAGGCGACGGTCGGGTAAATTTTTAATTATAGAAAGGAAGATGTACAATGGCAAAGTTTGATTCTAAGTCTTTTAATCCGGAGGCATTCGGTCACTATGTGAAGCGAATTCCCAATCCTGCGAAAAACGAACTCGCAAAATCCCGTGCGGTGGGCGTAAACCTCTCCGCAAGAGCGGCTCTGGGCGGTCAGGGCGGCTCGCTGTATGCACGCGTTCCTTACTTCGGGCTTATCAGTGCGAACACTTCACAGAACAACGACGGTACTACCGATATTTCCGCGAATACAACTACTTCGTATGAGCAGGGATTCGTTACCGCTTCGCGTATGGACGGTTGGACGGAGCGTTCGTTTTCGAAGTCTATTACTGCGGGTGTGGACTTTATGGACAATGTGGCAGCTCAGATTGCCGACTACAAGGCTGAAGTGGAGCAGGGCATTCTTCTGAAGATGCTGGAGGGCGTTTTCTCTATGAACACCACAGGCTCGGACGTTGCCGCAAAGGCTGCGAAGGAGTTTATCACCAACCACACCTACGACATTACCGCCAAGACGGGCGATGACGCTTATGTTGGCGTAGACACCCTCAACCGTGCAATGCAGAAGGCGTGCGGGGACAACAAGAACGTATTCAAGCTCTGCATTATGCACAGCGAGGTGGCGGCACGACTTGAAAATCTCCAGCTGATGAAGTATCTCACCTACACCGACAAGGACGGAATTTCACGCGAGCTTTCTATCGGCACATGGAACGGACGTACCGTACTTATTGACGACAATATGCCCACAAAGTATGTTGCCGCAAGCGGCAGCGGCGAAAACGCAATTCCCGCGTACACAAGCTACACCACTTATGTACTGGGCACCGGCTCGATTATTCTCGATGATATCGGCGATGCTCACCCGTATGAACTCACCCGCGACCCCGCGAAGAACGGCGGCGAGGACACACTCTATGTTCGTCAGAGATTTATCTGCGGTGTGGACGGGCTGTCGTTCGAAAAGCCCGCTTCGCTGGTGGCTTCTGCGTCTAATGACGATTTGGCAAACGGCGAGAACTGGAGCGTAATCAACAACGGCACGGAGGCTGTGCCTCACAAGTCCATCGCTATCGCACGTATCATCTCGAAAGGCTGATGACGATGGACAGAGTGCTTTTAGCCGCAAAGGAGCGGCTTAGTTCTTTCGGCTACGAACTCAAGGACGGTGACGAGGCTCTTCTGAGCCTCGCCATTGAACGAGTTGAGAGCAATATCAGAAACAGCTGTGCGAGGTCGGATATTCCCGAGGGGCTGGTAAGCGTTGCCGCGGATATGGCGGTAGGCGAATTCCTTGGAGCGAAGCGAACTTTCGCACCTGCGGATATTGCAATGCTGGCGGGTTCGCCTGTGATTCGTCAGATTACTATCGGCGACACGGGGACTTCTTTCGCGGTGAGGGGAAAGGATTCTCCAGAGGCTAAACTCGACAGGCTGATTTCGTATCTGCTTAACCGCGGAAAGGGGGAGCTGTCATGCTATCGGAAGATTCGCTGGTGAGAGAATACAACCGCTTAGCGGGTGGCTCGGTAATGGCTCATATTGCATTTGCGAGGGCGGCTGTCGAGAGTGAATATCAAGGGCTGTGCGATGTGAAAACACTCGTTCAGAAAACCGACGAGGAAACGGGCATTGTGGGGGCTGAGGAGGAAGTCGTTATCCGAAATCAGCCGTGTCGGCTGTCGTTTGAATCGCTGAAAGCAGCGGAGAACACCGAAACGGCGGCGAGAGTGTCGCAGAGGGCGAAGCTCTTTATCTCCCCCGATATCGTGATTAAAAGCGGCTCGAAGATTACCGTAAGGCAGAATGGGGTGGAGCGGGAATACGCAATGAGCGGTGTTCCCGCGGTCTACCCTACTCATCAGGAAGTAATGCTGAGGCTATATGCCGACTACAGCGGAGAGGAGGAATTGTGATGGATATCCTCAAATCGGTTGGCGGCGGCTTGCACAGGCTGGGTGATTTTCGCGTGTATATCGAGGTGCTGCCGCAGGGGTTTAAGGCACCGTGCTTTTTTCTGCGTGAGGTCAAACACACCTCTGTGAGAACAGTCGGCGAACGTTTTCGCCAACGTGCGGAAATCGAAATTGTCTACTACCCCAAGGACAAGGCGAATGCACGCGAAGAGTGCTATGCGGTGTCTAATGCGTTATTCGAATGTCTGGAGTTTGTGCAGACGGACGAGGGACTTATTCACGGTGTGGACAAGCGTTCGGAAGTAAAGGACGGGGTGCTGAAATTCTATGCGTCGTTCGATTTCTTCACCGTAAACAAGAAGAATGTGGATAAGATGGAGAGGCTGGCTTACAACGGCTCTCCCATCAGAAAGAGTGGGGTGATTTGATGAAGGGCGGCGTTTTCTCTAAAACACAGCTTGTAAAGTCGCTGAAATTCAAGAAGCATACAGACCTGCTGCAGGCGGCTCTGAAAAGCGACAAGGACTACTCATTACAGCAGGTCAAGGAAGTTATCGACAAATTTATGAAAGGCAGGGTGGTTTAAATGGCACTTGGCGGAGGTTCTTTTTTGGTGCAGAACAAGGTTCTGCCCGGCTCGTACATCAATTTTGTGAGTGCGGCAAGGGCATCGGCTTCGCTTTCCGACAGAGGAACGGCGACTATGCCGCTGGAACTCGACTGGGGCGTTGAGGACGCGATTTTTGAGGTGACAAGCGAGGATTTTCAGAAGAACTCGATGAGGATTTTCGGGTATCCGTACACTCACGAGAAGCTGAAGGGACTTCGTGATTTATTCCTCAATGCACAGACTCTGTACGCTTACCGCCTGAACAAGGGCGTTAAGGCACAGAACGATTTTGCCGCTGCAAAATATGGCGGTGTACGCGGAAACGATATTCGTATCGTTATTGCGGCAAATCCCGACGAGGGCGGCAAGTTTGACGTGACTACGATGATGGGCGGCGAGGTTGTCGATGTGCAGACTGCTGCGAGTGCGGCTGAGCTTCTCGACAACGACTATGTTGACTTCAAAAAGGACGCGGTGCTTGCCGCGAATGCGGGCGTTCCGCTTTCGGGCGGCGAGAACGGCGAGGTCACGGGGGCTTCGTATCAGAGTTATCTTGACAAGATTGAGGCGTACTCGTACAACACAATGGGCGTTGCCGTTACGGACGATATTACAAAGGGACTGTTCACTTCGTTCTGCAAGCGTATGAGGGACGAGGTGGGTGCGAAGTTCCAGCTTGTTCTCTACAACAAGGCGGCAGACTATGCGGGCGTTATCAGCGTGAAGAACAAGTGCGTTGACGGTGCGGTAAACGGTGATGACGGTATGGTTTACCCGAACGAGGCGGCTCTCGTATACTGGGTGACGGGCGTTCAGGCGGGCTGTGCGGTCAACAAGTCCGTGCAGAACAAGCGTTATGACGGAGAGTTTGCACCCGATACCGACTACACGCAGAACGAACTTATCGCCGCTATCAAGGCGGGTGAGTTTGTGCTGCACCGCGTGAACAGCGACATACGCGTTCTCGAGGATATCAACACAATGGTGACTGTTTCCGATACGCAGGGCGAAATCTTCAAGGACAACCAAACAATGCGTGTGTGCGACCAGATTGCCAACGACATCGCGGTTCTCTTCAACACAAAGTACCTTGGAGTTGTGCCGAACGACAACGCGGGCAGGGTGTCACTTTGGAGCGATATTGTAAATCACCACAGGGGGCTGAACGACATCAGAGCTATCGAGAATTTCTCCGAAAGCGATATTACGGTGGCACAGGGCGACAGCAAGAAGTCGGTGGTTGTGAGCGACGCGGTGACAGTCGTGAACGCGATGGCGAAGCTGTATATGACGGTTACGGTGTCTTGATGAAAGGGGGATTCTGAATGGCGGGAAACATTACAATGCGTGGCAAGGACGCGGTTTATGCAGGTCTTGCGGAGTGCTTTATTACGATTGACGGCAAGCGTTACAACTTTATGTCGCTTACCGAATTTGAGAGCAGACTCAAAACGAACATCGTCAAGGTGAATATTCTCGGCAAGGTTGGTGCGGGTCACAAGGCGGCGGGAAGTGAAGGCTCGTGGTCTGCGAAGGCTCACTACAATCAGTCGGTTATTCGCGAGATGATGCGTAACTACCAGAAAACGGGCGAGTTGCAGTACTTCGAGATTCAGGTTTCGAACGAAGACCCGACAAGCTCGGTGGGCAGACAGACAATCGTTCACAAGGACTGTCTGTGCGAGGAAATCACCCTCGCCAAGTTCGCGGCGGGTGATGATTTGCTGGACGAGAAACTTTCAGGTACGTTTGACGACTGGGATATGCCGGAGAGTTTTACAATGATGGACGGGTTCGAAACTAATTGAGAATAAACAATGGGGGTCTGGGGGCAAAGCCCCCAGAACGGGGGTGTGGGGGTGCGTTAGCACCCCCACGTATCCTATAAATTATCCCCCCTTCCCCCTTGGGGGAAGGGGGGCAGGGGGGATAGGGGTAAATCTCGTATACTAAGAAAAAACTTTTACGCAAAAGGGGGAATTGGGGGCTTGCCCCCAAAGGAGGTTTATATGTCTGATTTTTCTCGCTTTATGAGGGCTTGCAAGACGGTCAAGCCCAACGAAAAATTCGCCGTTACCAAGTCCCTTACGGACGAGAACGGCGAACCGCTGATGTGGGAATTTCGCCGTATCTCCTCTAAGGAGAATGCACTTCTCCAAGAGGAAGTGATGTCGGCGGAAAACGTCAAGGGAAAGTCCTCGGAATATGTGCATAGGCTGATTGCCCGTGCCTGCGTTTTCCCGAATCTGTATGATAAGGAACTGCAGGACAGCTACGGTGTACGCACTCCCGAGGAACTGCTGTATGCAATGGTGGACAACCCCGGCGAGTACAGCGAACTGGCGTTGTTTATTCAGCGTTTACAGGGGCTTATGCCACTGTCGGAGAGAGTGGACAACGCAAAAAACTGATTTGCGGAGGGTGTGCGGAGGCGAATTACGCCTACTACGCCCTCCACAAACTGCATATCCGTCCATCGGAGTTTCTGGAGATGGACGACGCGGAAAAGGCGTTTATTATTGCGTCTATCGACATCAGCCTTGATGAGTGTCGAAAACGTGAAAATGAAAGAGCGAAAAAGCGGAGGTGAGCATTTAGTGGCAACGGTTTTTCAGCTGATGGAACTGTACAGGAGCGTGATGGAACTGCTCAAACCGCTTGAATGGGGGTTCGGCGGTGCGGAGGGTTTGTCTTATATTCGGGCGGGTGGTTTGGGCTTGCCCGATTGGACGATATACGATGCGGGAACGGTGAATTCCTTGGGGGATTTCGGCGGTAATGGCGGTTTGAGCGTCTTTGGCAGTTTGGGTGTCTTGGGTGGCTTAGGCAATCTGGGTGTCTTGGGTGGCTTAGGCAATCTGGGTGGCTTGGGCAGTTCGGACGGTGCAGGCGGTTTGGACTATTTGAGCGGTTCGGGCAGTCTGGGTGGCTTGAGCGGTTCGGGCGGTTTTAATTTTGCAAGCAGGCTGTCGGATAACGACGGCTTTTTTTATACCGACTTTGGGGGCAACAGTGCGGTCGGAGAATGGGGGTTGAACACCGTTTCGGAAAAGATTCGGGGCGGTGGGACTGACTTTCATATCAATGGTGGCAATATTCTCGGGTTTATTCCCGATAATGGCGGTCAGCTTGGAATGGTCTTGGGAAAGCAATTCGTAGGCAAGGAGATTTCCGAGTTTTCCGCACTTTATCGGGAAACTTCGAGCGAATGGGGCAACACGAAAAATTCGGGGGAATATCGCGGTTTGCTCTATCCGTTCGGAGAGGTTGTCCCCAATGGTCGGAGTGAGGATTTTGACGTATGGAAAGGCACGGAGCATCTGCGGTATACGGATACACTCAATGTGGCTGACGAGGTTGGGAACGTTGAATGGCTCTCGGATATTCGCGGGTATGCCGAACACGAGAGCGGTGGCTTTGGCGGTGGCTTTGGCGGTGGCGAAGTACACGTGGATATGTCGGGTATGCGGAATATCGTCAACAATCGTAACGATATGGACGAGCTTATCGACAGGCTGTGCGGTGCGTTCTCCGAGGCGACGTTCTCGATGGCAGAAGGAGTGCATTACTGATGAACTACGATTTCTATCTGGATAAAATTCTTCTCCCGATTTCTCCCGAGAAGTTGAGCATTAAGACGAAAAGCGGTAACAGGACAATCAATCTCATAAACGAAGGTCAGGTGAGCCTTATCAAGAAGGCAGAACTTGCGGATATCGAATTTGAGTGTCTGTTCCCTGCGGAAAAGTATCCGTTTGCAAGGTATCCCAATGGGTTTAAGAAGCCCGATTTCTTCATCAAGAAGCTGGAGGAACTGAGGACGGCGGGCAAGCCTTTTCAATTTATAGTCGCGAGAAACGGGGTGAGTGGCTCTCCCCTGTTCTCTACGAATATGACGGTGACTCTCGAAGACTGCACGCTGTCGGAGAGTGCGAAGAACTTGTTTGACGTGACGGCGGGCATTCGGCTTCGGGAGTATCGCGAATTCAAGGCGAAGGTCGTGAAGGTCGAGGGGGACAAGTCCTCGGCTGTGGACGAAAGACCGCCGTCTACCGTGCAGGAAGTGCCTATCGGTATCGGCTCGGACGTTATCGTCAACGGACGATTATTCAAGAACAGCTACGGAGCAGAGCCGGGGCGGACGCTCTCAAACTACCGCGGGAAAATCAACTACATCAACATGAAAGGCTCGCACCCGTATCACGTCACTACACCGCAGGGCGGGTGGCTGGGCTGGGTGCTTGCAGACGCGGTTAAGGCGGTGACTTAATGGAATACTCGATACTGATAAACGACGGCGAAAAGGTCTTTTACCCGACGGTGGCTGACGGGGTGGAATGGAGTACGGCAAGGCGAGGGAGTGCGGGAAAGCTGGCTTTCTCGATTATGCGGGACGAAGCGTTTATACCGTCCGAGGGGGCGGGGGTGACGTTTTGTGTGGACGGACGTGCGGTGTTCTGCGGGTATGTGTTTTCGCGGAAGTGGACGAGCGAGAGAGTAATCTCGGTTGTCGCCTACGACCAACTGCGATACTTCAAAAACCGCGACACTTATGTGTACTCGGGCAAGAGTGCTTCCCAAATAGTGAAGATGATAGCGGGGGATTTCGGGCTTGTGTGCGGTGATATTGCCGACACGAAATATGTTATCCCCTCACGAGTGGAGGACAACGAAACGCTGTTTGACATCGTGGGAAACGCCCTTGATATTACGTTTCAGAACACGGGCGAGATGTACGTTCTCTATGACGACTGCGGAAAGATTACTCTCAAATGTATCAAAGATATGGCGGTGAGGGACGGGGACAAATATCTGATGCTGGACGAGGACGTTATGGGGGATTTTGAGTTCTCCTCAAGCATCGACAACACGTTCAACCAGATAAAGCTCACCCGCGAGGACAAGAAGTCGGGACGGCGAGAGGTGTTTACCGCAAAGGACGAGGCGAATATCAAGGCGTGGGGCGTTCTTCAGCACTTCGGTAAGGTGACAGGCAACGAGAACGGCAAGGCGAAAGCACAGTCGCTGCTTAAGCTCTACAATGCGAAGTCAAGAGGGCTGAAACTAAAGAACGTCCTAAGCGATTTGCGTGTGAGAGGCGGAGTGACGGTGGGCGTTTCGCTGACTTCGGGCGGGGTGAAAAAGCCCGAATTTATGCTGGTGGAGAGCGTTTCCCACTTCTTCAATGAAAACGAACATCTGATGAATCTGGTGCTTTGCGGAGGTGATGAAAATGGCTGACATTTCGGCATTGGTGGACGAAATCAAGCGGTTGGCGGTGAGTGCGGTGGACGCGGGAAAGCCGTGCGGAGTGTTCTTCGGGACGGTGAAGAGCACAAGTCCCCTTGAAATCTCCATAGAGCAGAAACTTACCCTTGGCGGGGAGCAGCTGATACTCTCTCGAGCGGTCACAGACCATGAAATCCAAATTGAGGTGGACTGGAATACGCAGACGGCAAAGGAGCATACTCACGCGATTGGCGGGAGCAAGGTAATCAAGGTGATGAACGCCCTCAAAGTCGGGGAACGGGTGGTACTGTTCCGACTGGAGGGCGGTCAGAAGTTTTTAGTGGCAGACAGGGTGGGTGATTGAGTGATTCCGTTTACAACGGCGATTTTAAGCATTGACGAAAACGAAGAACAGCCCTCGCAGACGTACAAAATGGACGTTTCGGACGAGGCGGTGAGAGGTTACACCGACAATCTGGACGCGATGAAGCAGGCGGTTTTTAAAATTCTCCAAACTGAACGTTATCAGAGCCTGATTTACTCGGGCGGGTATGGAGTGGAGCTTGCCGATTTGTTCGGGCAGCCTGTTTCGTATGTTCAGCCCGAACTGGAGCGGAGAATTCGCGAGGCACTTATGCAGGACGAAAGAATTCTCACGGTTGGGGACTTTGAATTCTCATCAAAGAAGAAAGGCGAATTGTTGGTGGCTTTTAAGGTGAAAACCGTCTTTGGAGATTTTTCGGCGGAAAGGAGTGTGAATATCTGATGTTTCAAAATGTTTCTTATGAGCAAATACGCGGGCGTATGCTGGCGAGGGTGAGCGACAAGCTCGACAAACGCGAGGGGGCGGTCATCTTTGACGCGGTTTCTCCCGCGTCGATGGAACTGATGGCGGTGTACATCGAGCTTGAACGCATTATCGGCGAGGCTTACGGCGATACCGCATCGAGGGAGTATCTTATTCTGCGGTGCAAGGAGAGGGGGATTTCTCCGTATCCTGCGGAGAACGCGATTCTTAGGGGCGAGTTCTCCCCCGCTGATGTTGACGTGACGGGAAAGCGATTTTCGCTTGGCGAACTCAACTACATCGCCGAACGCAAAATCAATGACGGAGTGTACGAGGTAAAATGCGAAACGGCGGGGGCGGTCGGAAACCGCTTTTTCGGCGAGATGATTCCTATCGACTATGTGGACGGGTTGGAGAGTGCAGCACTCACCTCCGTCCTTATCCCCGGCGAGGACGAGGAGGACACGGAGGACTTGCGAAAGCGGTATTTCGACTCGTTTGACGTGCAGGCGTTCGGGGGGAACCGTGCGGACTATATCGAGAAAATCTCCGCTATCGCGGGTGTGGGCGGGGTGAAGGTCACCCGAGTGTGGAATGCGGACATCAAGCCCGCCGAGCTTGTCCCCGCAGAGAGCGTTTCGGAGTGGTTTAAGAACAACGCGGAAACGCTCCCCGAAGATGTGCGGGGGTGGGTTACTCCCACGCTTGCGGCGGCGAAAAGCGGCAAGCTCACGGCGGGCGGGTGCGTGTTGGTGACACTGCTCGATTCGGAGTACAATACGGCTTCGGAGGCTCTTATTGAGCGTGTCAAGGAAACCCTCGACCCGTCCGACAGCACGGGCGAGGGTATGGGGCTTGCACCCATCGGTCATGTGGTTACGGTGCAGAGTGCGGTGGGTGTGCCGATTAACGTATCCACAAACATCACCTTTGAGGCGGGATACGGCTGGGACAATATGCAGAACGCGATTGAGAGTGCGGTTTCGGACTATCTTCTGGAACTGCGGAAAAAGTGGGAGGACATAGGCTCTCTTACCGTGCGAATTTCGCAGATTGAAACCCGAATCCTCGACATTGAGGGCATTGTAGACATCGCCGACACCACCATCAACGGTGCGGCGGAGAACATCACTCTCGGGGCGTATGAAGTGCCTGTTATGGGGGAGGTAGCGGCGAATGAATGACGTTAATCTTGCCGAATATCTTCCCCCGTTTCTGCGGGAATACAAGGAACTAAAGGCGGTTATGGACGCGGAAAATCCCGAATTTATACGGCTTTCCGAAGCTACGGAAAGGGTGCTGAAAAACGAGTTCATCGAAACGGCGGACGAGTTCGGAATCTCGCGATTTGAGAAACTGCTGGGCATTCTCCCCTCGAAGAACGACACCCTTGAAAGTCGCCGTGCCAGAGTATATTCACGGTGGTTTACGGAGTTGCCGTACACGCTGAAAGCGTTTCTCGCAAAACTTGCAGGGCTGTCGGAGTATGGGAATATTTCTGTCAGCGTGGATTTTGAGCATTACCGCATAGCAATCGACACGGACTTCGAACTGTACGGTCAGACGGACGAACTGGAAAGGCTTGTGGAGCTGATGTTCCCGTGCAATATAATCGCGGACTTGCGGAACACGGTTCGTGCGAAATCGGAACGTCTGCTGTTCGCGGGCGGTGCGGTGGCGGTTACGGAGCCGGTTTTCATCAATCAGGAAGGAGTATAGAATGGCGATTTTTTCTAACTTGGTAATAACAACACAAGGCAAATCCGCCCTTGCCGCACTGGCGACAGGGACGGGCGAAAAACTTACGTTCACAAGGGTTCCGGCTTCGGACAAGGAATACGAAATCGGACAGCTTGAAAGCCTTACAGAGCTTGAAAACATCTGCCAGAGTGCGGAGGTTTCAAGCGTAAACACTGGGAAAAACGGCACGGTGGTTATTGAATCGGCTTTCGAAAACAAAAGCCTTTCAAACGGCTATTTTATGCGGACATTGGGGCTTTGTGCAAAGACGGGTGGCGAGGAATTCCTGTTCGCGGCTGCTGTGGAGCAGTCGGGCGGGTGCTATATGCCCCCGTTTAACGGAAAAACGCTCGGCGGTATGCTGGTAAGCCTTGCTGTGGCGGTAAGCAATACAGAAAATATCACTGTTGAAGCGGGTTCGGCGGCGGTGGCTACTATGTTGGATATACTGCGGCTGGAAACCGAAATTTCCGATATTACTCCAAAGCCGAATGCGTTTTCGGTTGATGTTTCCGACTGGTCGGAGCTTGCAGAGTCGTTTGCGGGGTGCGGATATTCAGCTGAAATCGCCGCCGAGGGAGTGACATCAGCGGACTTCCCCGACATCTATTTTGACAAGGCAAGCATTGGTGTGGCGACGGGAATTATTGCGGGAACGGACAGTGGCAAGGTCGTGTTGTACGCGGGTAGTATCCCCGCAGTTGCACTGTCGGGAACTTACTTTATCAGGAAAGGGGTGTGACACTATGGCAATTGGAAGAACAAACTGCGTTGGTGGCGGGAGTGCTGCTACAGTGGATTTGCCTACTCACCCAGAATCTATTTCGGCGGCATCAAACAACCAAAAGGTGATTATATCTCTGACATACTCCGACACCGACTACATATCCGGTGTTGAGGTGCGATACAAGACGGACGGTTATCCCACAAGCCCCACCGATGGCGAGGGTATGACCGCAGATGGTGCGGCGACATCAATCGCTATTGATGGGCTTATTAACAATACGAAGTATTACTTCCGCGTGTATCTCTACCGCGAGGTTGGCGGTGTGAAGTATTACCAGACCGATGATACCAACGCGACAGCAATCGGGATTCCCACAGTGGTGGGCATTGACGGGATTACTCCCGCTATTATTGCCGAGAACTACTTGCTTATTGACCAATCCGGCACGTTTACTATGACTGTTCCCGATGGTGTTTCCGTTACCGCACATATCGTTGGCGGCGGTGGAAACGGAAATGCAGGAAGCAGTGCTCAAGGCGGACGGGGTGGAAACGGCGGTCGATATCTGTCAACCACTCTCGGAAATGGGGACGGAATAAACTGTACTGCAACAGTAGGAGCAATTGCTGCCAACACGTCACTTGTGTTTGGAAGTACAACATACAGCTCCGCCAACGGAACCTTGAAAAGCGGTGGAACAGCCACAAAAAACGGAACAGATGGGTGGTCTACTCCGTATGGTTATGTTGGTTCAAGCGGCGGAGGTGGAGGTACTGTAGGAGAAAGTGGAGGCTATGGCGGTGACGGTGCAGGCAATGGCGGCAGCGGTGGTGCTTATGATGATGGCAGTCCGGGTGAAAATGCTTACAGATATGGCTGCGGCGGTGGCGGCGGCGGCGAAGCCTGGGATTCCGACTATAGCGGCGGTGCAGGCGGCAGCGGAATGAAAGGCTGCATTATCATCGCTTGGAACTGACAGTTAAGGAGGGAAGAATATGTCTGATATAACTTGTGCCGTAATTATGAAACACGGCGATGATTACACGGTGGACAATCTTATCGTATTTGACACGCTCTCCGCAATTGACGGAGTAAAGGCGGCGATGGGGATAGACTATCTGCTGCCTGTGGACGGAAACGTTGTGCAGATGGGCGATGTGTACAACCCCGAAAAGGATATCTACACACGCAACGGTGAGCGAATTTATCCCGAGCTGTCCGAAAAAGAGCGTATCGATGCACTCGAAGCGGAGAACATCGGCTTAAATGAGCAGATAGCACAGCTCGAAAACGCGATGTGCGAGATGGACGAGGCAAATGCCGAACGTATGGCGGCGATTGAAAACGCACTCTGCGACCTTGACGCGGGTGTTTGATGACAGGAGGTAACGACTATGAACGAAATCTGGGCTAACAGACTTATTGCGGGGACGCAGACTATTGAAAAGTGCGAAAAAGCGGGTAGGCTGGAGGCGGTGAAAGCGGTGCTGCGTAATCGCGTACTCGCAGGAGAAATTTCCGTGGGCGACTATCTCAGAATCACGGGTACGGAATATGAGGTGAGCGAGAATGGATAATGCTGTAATAGTAGCACTGCTCGGGTTTGCGGGTACGCTGGTGGGGACTTTCGCGGGCATTATCACCAGTGCGAAGCTTACGGCTTATCGCATTGAGCAGCTCGAAAAACGCGTTGCGGAGCATAACAACTTCGCACGCAGAATGCCCGTTATCGAAGAGAAAATCGAAAACCTATTTCGTCAGGTGACGGAGCTTGAAAGGAGAATGGGAAATGAAAATTGACTGGAAGAGAAAACTTACAAGCCGTAAACTGTGGGTGGCACTTGCGGGCTTTGCGGCGGGGCTTATTGTGGCGTTTGGGGGCGATTCCGAAACCGCGGAAACCGTCAGCGGCTGTATCCTGAGCGGGGCGGCTGTGATTGGTTATCTTGTCGGTGAGGGCCTTGCAGACAGTGCGAACTAAAGGAGCGTGATTGAATGAAGTTTTTAGTACCGGATAAGGTATACGAGATAAACGGAGTGACAGTAAAGGACTATCTGCTTACTGAGCATAACCCTTACGATATCGAACTCCCAAAAAAGAGAAAGAAGCAGTTGCTTGGCATCACCATACACAACACCGAGGCTATCAAGCAAGCAGAGGGCACTACTATGGCAGAACAGTACTCCCGTGCGACGGTGTATGGCAATATGGGGCTTACCCGCGTGCATTTTTACGTTGACGATGTGGAGGCTTGGCATAATCTCCCCGACAACTGGTGTGGCTGGCACGCGGCTGACGGTTCGGGTGACGGCAATACTGCGACTATCGCAATCGAGGTCATCGGAAAAACTGCAAAGGCGGAAGAAAATGCGGCGAAGCTCGCGGCGGGGTTGCTCAAGATGTACGGGCTGCCCGCTGACGCCCTCTACACCCATACTCACTGGCTCAATGTTAAGGCGGGAAATACAGGTACTCGCGAGTATCTAAACACTCTCCACAACATCTACAAGAACTGCCCCGCTTACATACTCCCCCACTGGAATGATTTTGAGAAGCAGGTGGCTTGCGAGTATGAGGCTTGTGCGGGGGAAGCGGATTCCGAAGTGGCAGCGGATACTACAATTTACCGTGTGCAGGTGGGGGCTTTTAAGGTAAAGGAGAATGCGGAGAAGTTTCTGGAGAGCGTAAGACAGGCGGGATTTTCCAATGCGTTTATTGCGAAAGTGACCAAGTAATTTTGCGTTGCAGCTTGTAGAAAAAGACTTGAAACAGGCTGGCGAGAAAGGTACCGTTGACAAAGTAGATGTGCCTTTATCGACAGCCTGAAGCCCCCTTTGGGGGTTGATTTTTTCTCCTTTATATGATACAATAGAGAAAAGGGGGCTTTTGATATGACGCTTATTATTGGCGGGGCTTTTCAGGGAAAAACGGATTTTGCGGTGGAAAAACTGCTAATCTCGTCCGAGAAAATCCTTGACGGCGAAACCTGCAATATAGACGATATTTTCTCCGCAACAGCACTGCGGCACTTCGAACGGCTGGTTGAACGAATAATGCTCACCGCCGACCCACGGGATTTTGCCCGTGAGATATGCGGGAAAAATCCCGATATTACCATCATCTCCACCGAAATTGGCAGCGGCATTATTCCCGCGGACAAACACGAACGCGAATGGCGGGAAGCGGTGGGCAGAGCCTGCTGCGTACTCGCTGATTTCGCGAATGCGGTTGTTCGGGTGAACTGCGGTATTCCCACCACTATCAAGGGTACTGTTCTATGAATTATACCCACGGCGGGGATATCTACTCCCGCGAGATTGACCTCGATTTTTCGGCGAACTTAAATCCGCTCGGGATTCCCGAGGCGGTGAGAGAGGCTGCGGCGACAGCGGACTTTACGCACTACCCCGACCCGAGGTGCTGTGAGCTTCGGCGGGCGATTGGTGAGTATGAGAACGTCCCCCGAGAACGCATTGTCTGCGGTAACGGGGCGGCGGATTTGATTTATCGTGTCGTGAATGCGGTGCGTCCGAAGCGGGCGTTGCTGTGTTCTCCGACTTTTTCGGAGTATGAGAAAGCACTGGGAGAACGTGGGTGCGAGGTACTTCTGCACCCGCTCTCGGAGGATAACGGCTTCACTTTGGGCGAAGATTTTCTCCCGAAAATAACGCCCGACATTGAGATGGTTTTTCTTTGCACGCCGAACAACCCCGTTGGCAATACGATTGAACCGCTTTTGCTTGAGAAAATTCTCAGAAAGTGCCGTGATACGGGTACAGTGGCGGTGATGGACGAGTGTTTTCTGGATTTCGCGAAGGACGGCGAAAAGTTCTCGGCTAAACGTTATCTTAACGAGCGGGTAATCGTGCTGAAGGCTTTCACCAAGATATGTGCGATGGCGGGACTGAGGCTGGGATACGCGATTTTCGGAGATGATACACTCGCCGAAGCCGTATTCGGCAGCGGTCAGCCGTGGAGTGTTTCCTCGCCCGCACAGGCGGCAGGAATCGCGGCGGCGGAAGTCCTTTCAAAGACGGATTTCCTCCTCCGAACGCGGCTTTCGGTCGCACAAGAGCGAAAATACCTCGCAGCGGAACTTACAAAGCGTGGAATAAAGGTATTCCCCTCACAAGCGAATTTTCTTCTGCTGAAAAGTGAGAAGAACCTTGCCGAAATTCTCGCAAAGCAGAAGATTGCAATCCGCTCCTGTGCGGACTATCGTGGCTTGGGAGAAGAATTCTTCCGAATAGCCGTCCGCACCCACGAAGAAAATAAGCGGCTGATAGATGCAATAGAATAAGTTATCCCCTCTCTTAACTGAGAGGGGATTTTGGCTTGTCTAAAAACCTTTTTTGGGGGTCTGGGGGCTTGCCCCCAGAACGGGGAGTGCAGAGGGGTGCGTTAGC
>JBJESA010000323.1:0-5501 GCA_051882535.1 Oscillospiraceae bacterium | reverse complement strand
CGAGGGCTTTTATATTCCGGGATTTCACGTCCACCCGGGCTTTGTCTGCGAGTCCTGCGAGGAAATCGAGCGAATGGCAAAGCGGGGGGTACGTCTTATCGGAGAACTCGTCCCCTATATGGACGAATGGTCGCCCAAGGGACGACCGACCGACTACACCACCAAGGAATTTGACGAAATCCTTGACGTTGCACAGATGTACAACATGGTAGTGAGCTTCCATACGATGGCAAACGCAACTCCCGCCGAAAACGACCTTATAGACGAGATGGTGAGAAAGCACCCCAAGGTGATTTTCGTAGCCGCCCACCCCGGCGACGGCGAGAACCCGCTCCGCCACTTCGAGCGTATGAAGATGAGCGAGAACTACCATCTCGACCTTTCCGGCACAGGTCTGTTCCGTATGGGGACGCTCCGCCACGGACTTGACCTGTTCGGCTCGGAACGATTCCTGTTCGGCTCGGACTTCCCGATTTGCTCGCCTGCAATGTATCTCGGGGAAATCCTCCTGAATCCGCTCTACACCGATACAGAACGCAGAAATATACTATGTGCTAATGCAAAACGGTTACTTGGAATTAAGTGAGAAAGTGAAAATACTATGAACAAAACACAAATCTATATCAAAATTTCAGCAATTGCACTTGTTGCACTCGTTTTTGTGCTGATTTGCCAGAACGGACTTGACCTCTCTCTTGTTCTGGGGGCAATTGCACCACTCGTGGTGGGTGCGGTGATAGCCTATCTTGTAAATATTATAATGGTGGGATACGAAAAGATATATTTTCCGAAATCCAAGGCGAAATTCTTTATAAAGAGCCGCCGCCCCGTTTGTATGGTTGCTGCTTTGCTGACGATAATAGCGATTATTGTATTGGTGATAGCACTGATAGTACCGGAACTTGGCAAGGCAATTAAGCTGTTGATTCAAAAATTGCCCGAAGCTTTGGAGTGGCTGTTTTCCAACGAGCAGATAATGAAATTCCTTCCCGAGGATTTCCTCAACACCGTCCAGAATATCAACTGGGTTGATAGTATCAATAAGGTTCTGGATTTCCTGAAAGATAAGGTCGGTGCTATCGCACAGACTGTATCGGGAGCTATTTCTTCGGTGTTTGGCGGAATCACCAACTTTGTAATCGGCTTGATTTTCGCACTCTACCTTCTTGCAAGCAAGGAGAAGCTGGGCTCTCAGGTTTCAGAACTAATGGAAAATTACCTTCCTAAGAAGTGGGATACACGTCTTAGACATCTGTTCTCTACTGCAAACCGCTGCTTTAACAGCTTTATTGTCGGTCAGGTAACCGATGCCTGCATACTCGGCTTGCTGTGTACGCTTGGTTTGTTGATTATGCGTATGCCTTATGCCCCGATGATTGGCGTTCTCGTGGGATTTACAGCACTTATTCCCATAGTCGGTGGATATATCGGTGCAGGAGTGGGTGCGTTTCTGATTCTGACGGAAAGCCCTATCAAAGCACTTATCTTCCTCATCTTCCTGGTACTTCTTCAGCAGTTTGAGGGTAACCTCATCTACCCGAAGATTGTGGGTGACAAGGTCGGACTTCCCGCTATCTGGGTATTGGCAGCCGTTACCATAGGCGGCGGATTGGGTGGAATTTTCGGTATGCTCTTGGGAGTGCCTACCGCTGCGACAATCTATTCGCTTCTTCGCGAAAACATCTATAAGCGTCGTGAAGAGAGGGCATTGCTGGAAGGCGAAGCCCCCGCAGCCGAGGCTTCTTCCGCAGAGGGAGCGGCAGCACTGCATCCGGAGCCTGTGAGGGAAGAGGAAAAGCCAAAGCCCGCTGCAAAATCCGCCCCAAAATCGACGTCAGCCCCCAAAAACATTCCAAAGAAGAAAACAAGGCGTAGAAAATGACGAACGATTTCTCAAAAGGCAAGGTCTGGAAAAATATCATTGCCCAAGCAATCCCGCTTGTACTCGCACAGTTGTCGCAGCTGTTGTACAATGTAGTTGACAGAATCTACATCGGGCATCTCTCCGGAGCGGACAGTCTGGCACTGACAGGCGTTGGTCTGGCATTCCCGCTGACAACGCTTGTGGCTGCATTCACGAACCTTTTCGCTATGGGCGGAACTCCGCTTTTTGCGATAGCACGCGGTGCCAAAGACGAGGACAGAGCGGAAAAAATCCTTGGCAACACCTTTTCGCTGCTGCTCGGCTGTTCGATTGTGATGTTGACCTCTTGCTACATTTTTCGCAGGCCGGTGCTGTATCTTTTTGGTGCAAGCGATGCAACCTATGTGTATGCA
Organism: Oscillospiraceae bacterium; assembly: GCA_051882535.1. GTDB lineage: Bacteria > Bacillota > Clostridia > Oscillospirales > Ruminococcaceae > CAG-115. The sequence continues at coordinate 3,224 of JBJESA010000323.1, read as the reverse complement.
GATGCGTATTTGAAGATTTACCTGATTGGAACGCCCTTTTTGATGCTGTCCACGGGACTTAACGGCTTTATCAATGCACAGGGTTTCCCGAAAGTGGGAATGCTCACCACCACCATCGGTGCTGTTCTTAATCTCATACTCGACCCTATTTTTATTTTTTCGCTGAATATGGGAGTTGCGGGTGCAGCGATAGCAACGGTGATAAGTCAAGCCGCGTCTGCTGTCTGGGTGCTGCGATTCTTGACGGGAAAGCGTGTGCTTCAGCGGATAAAGCCCGCCTGTATGCGGGTAGACTCTCGTTTGGCAAAGCAGATTGTTACCCTCGGTACTTCGGGATTTATCGTACAGGCGACCAACTGTGCAGTTCAGATAGTCTGCAACAAGATGCTCAAAGACCTCGGCGGCGACCTGTATGTCGGAATAATGTTCGTTATAAACTCGGCGAGGGACATACTCCACTTGCCGGTAATGGGAATCACGAGCGGCTCTCAGCCTGTTCTTAGCTACAACTACGGTGCGGGAGAATACGACCGTGTAAGGCAAGGAATACGCTTCACAGCTTTTCTGGGAATAGCCTACACAGCCGTCGCATGGATATTCGTGCTTGCCGCCCCCGAATTCTTGATTTCGATTTTCTCGGACGACCCAAAGATGCTGGAATATGGCGTTTCGGCACTGCATATCTACTTCTTCGGCTTTATCTTTATGGCGTTCCAGTTTACGGGACAAAGTACATTCCAGGCTTTGGGGTATTCCAAGCAGGCGATTTTCTTTTCACTGCTCCGTAAGGCAATAATTGTAATCCCGCTTACTATTCTCCTCCCAAAGTTCGGATTCGGGGTGAACGGCGTTTTCCTCGCAGAGCCGATATCCAACGCGATTGGCGGTCTGGCGTGTTTCTTCACGATGTATTTCACGGTTTACAGAAAACTCGGCAAGTCCGAAAAGTCCCAATCGGCGTCAATCTCAAAATAGTCCCAACGGCACACGGAGCAATTTTCATGTGCCGTTTATTTATGCTTCTGGATAAAATTTCCTCTGCATATTGCATATTTTGTTGACTGGCTTTTTGTACATAATATCCAAAAAACTCTGTTGAAATTTGATAAATAAATATCAATTTGTAGAAGTTATACAAAACCAATGCTTTGCTATTGACAAATCCGTCAAAAGGGAGTATAATGCAATTGTAAGGAAGAAAGAGAGCAAAAAAGATATAAACAAGCTCCGCTCCTTACGTTAGATATAGATTGTGTAGAACAAAGTAAAGAAAGGAGTTGGGATATATGAAGTATATGCTTCTGAATATCGCTTACGCTCTCGACGTTGTAAAGTCCGGCGAAGCTAACCCCGCAGAGGAATCGCTGAGTGAACTGTTGGGTTACAATCTCAGCATTTAAGTAAAGTGTGTTGGCAAAGTAAAAGGCTTTTCAGCTCACTTGATTTCAGAATAATTTGAATTTGCCGGTCGTTTGATACAACCGGCTTTTTCTTGTATCAGACTAGGGATTCTCCATGAAAAAACCTCAAATCACCGGAATTGATATTGACCAATTTTTAAGAAAAAAACAAGAATTGTTTGTTGACTTTTCCTAAAAAGTGTGGTACACTATAAGTAGTGGTTTATGTTTTTTCCAAGATGGAAAAAATACGCTGTTTTCCGTGAAATACAAGTGCTCGGGGTGATTTTATGAAGATAAATTGGAACAAGAAGTATACAACAATAGCAGTGTATGCACTGATTGTAATTGCACTCGCCGTATTGTTCGTCGTGTTTGTTTTTAAGTTTGATGATTTCAAGAATACATTCTCTTGGGTTGGCTCAGTTGCGGCACCGGTTATCATTGGAGTCGCTATTGCATATATTCTTAATCCGTTAATGATGTATTTCGAGAACAGGCTTTTCAAGAAGCTCAAGGACGGGAAGCCTGCCGAGCAAAATCTTGTAATGCGTACGCTCAAGACAAAGGTAGGCGATACCGCTGTGGTTCGCCAACTCGAAAAGCATAGTGCGTCGATGGAAAAACGTATCCACAGACGCAGGGTAACCGCCCGCGTGCTGTCGCTTGTGCTGACATTTTTGGTGGTGTTGGCGGTGCTGACCGGCGTGCTGATAGCAATCGTCCCGAGCGTTGCCAAGAGTATCGTCGACCTTGCCGACCAGATGCCCGGCTATCTCGCCCAACTCCAGGAATGGGCGGAGAAGGTATTTGAGGAATATCCCGAAGTATCGCAGATTATCTCTTCCGAGGTGTCGACTTTCGCAGACTTTATCAATAAGATAGCCGCCGATTTAAAGCCTATGGCGGGAAATATAATCGGTAATGTTGGATCCGGCTTGTTCAAGTTTATAGGTTCTTTGTTTACCGGACTTAAAAACGTATTAATTGGCTTTATTATTGCTATCTATCTGCTTTACAGCAAGGAGCGTATGCTTGGCCAGTGCAAGAAGATTTTCGTGGCGTTGTTCAAGAAAGAACGCTGTTTAAAGCTGTTCCGCGGCTGTGCAAAGTGCAATGACATTTTCAAGAAGTATATCATCTCCAACCTACTTGACGCAATGATTATCTTCGTGTTCATGCTGATTGGAATGTTCGCAATGGGAATGCCATATCAGACGCTTATTGCGGTAGTCTGCGGAATCACCAACCTCATTCCGTTCTTTGGCCCGTTTATCGGAGCTATTCCGTGCGGAGTGCTGATTCTGCTTGTAGATCCGGTAAAGGTTATCTGGTTCGGAATATTTGTTCTCGTAATTCAGCAGCTTGATGGTAATGTTATTAAGCCGTTCTTGTTTGGTGAAACGCTGGGATTGCCTGCTATCTGGGTACTTGTTTCTATCATCATCGGCGGTGGATTATTCGGTGTCTGGGGAATGCTTCTGGGAGCACCCGTGTTTGCGGTAATCTACCTGCTGTTTGCAGATTTTGTAAGTTCAAAACTCCATGCGAAGAACCTGCCTTCGGATACTGACGATTACATCGGTGATTTCGAGGAGTTTTCGGAACAGTATTTCGTCGATAACGATTCGCCGCCCGAACTAAGACAGTTTACCACGCCAAAGCCTGTACCTGCGGGAACGGCTGAGAGTAAACCTGCGAAGAATACTCCCCCAAAACCCAACCCTTCCCCGCAAGGCAAGCAGCGGCCGCGAAAACATCAATAGTCTAAAATCCCCTTGTCTGTAATATAATTTATCTGTTGCTTTATGTGCAGATTAACTA
>JBJESA010000322.1:0-5539 GCA_051882535.1 Oscillospiraceae bacterium | reverse complement strand
GGGGAATATGAAACGGTGTGTATCTCCTCTTTACCCCTTTCGCTGCTGAAACTCATGCCATAAGTTCCGGCTTTGCCGCCAATGCTGTTATCCAGTTCCGCAAATACTACTTTACCGCAGATGTTCAGTTTGGTTACTCTATCCAGATTGGTGGTTTCAAGGGTGCCTCCGTTAAGATATGCCTCGATTGCTTTCTCAACTGCGAGTGCCTCGGGATTCTGGTATACTATCTTCATCGGGCCGTTGATGATAAATTCCGGATTTCCAGGTTCGGGAGCGGGCAAGGGTATTGGTGAATCTCCTCCGTTCGGTGTGAGTTCATTGTTGTTATCCTCTGCCACAAGCGATATGATTTCGGTTGCCTCTCCCGCTTCGAGAGTTTTTACATTATCGGTTGGTTTGCCCTTTTCGTCCTTTTCGGTGACTTCCACCACGCCTTTGGTTACTTCAACCAGCGTGTGGCACAAACCCTCTGAGTCAAAGAAAACTGTAACTGTAAAACTGGTACCTCTGACAGCCATTGTTGCGTTCGGACTTTCAACAACATAGCTTTCGTCTTCGGCAAGTTTTTCGTCAATCTCGTTCAGGATACTGCCTTTGTCAAGACGGATAATCGTGCGGGAGTCCTTGCCAGCCTTGCCGAGTGCCTTTAAACTAAAGCGAGTGAGCGGCTGTGCATAAACGTGCTTGTCCTCGTCAAGTGCAAGCGTAAGCGAGGATTCTCTCTGAACCTCCACATCGCAACCGCTCTTGAGGTTCTGCCCCTTGACAGCCTCTGTAAACGACGAGCCTTTGGAAATAACAGTAGTCCCCACAAGGTCGTCCACGCGAATAGTCCTGTATCCCATGTTGAGCAAAACGACAAACGTCACGATTGCACCCACCGCTGCAAGGGTGGCAACTCCCGCAATGACTTTGCCTATTGTTGAAGAAAGAAAGTTTTTCATTAAGCCCTCCTGAATGTAAAATACTTCTATTAAGCAAATTATACCATAATAAGGCGATATTTGCAACAGATTTTTCAAAAATGATACGCATTTTCGGGGGATAGGTTTTTATAAATAAATGCCCCGCGGCAATAGCCACGGGGTATCGTTCTATTCGTCAGAAGATTCCAGCATAATATCAATTCCGGAATCCTTTACACGTTTGTGAAGATATGGCGACACATATTTCTTCCGAAGCTCGTAAGTGCTGATGTTCAGCAATTTGCAAAGCGAAAAACAAAGCTCCGCATTTGAAGTGCTTTTGCCTTGCTCAATCTTTCGAATGCTGATACAGCACGTATTGAGAACTTCTGCAATATATTCCTGTGTAAATCCTTGCTCCAGCCGTGCGTTATGTACCATTTGTCCGAATTCAATGTTCATCTCTTCCATATTCTATACCTCCTTATATAAAACCATCTGAAATTATAGCTACTTTTATTTTAACCTCTCCCTGTGCTGATGTCAAGAACTCTCAGCGTCTTTCTCCGTTATGCATAAAATTATTTTAGAGGGAGGAATTTCACTTCCCGATAAGTATTAATTTTTTGTTAGTATAGCATAATGGTTTTCACTAATCTATTTGAAAGCTGAAAGTAATTGCCGGAGTGTTACCTGCGAATCTGTATTATTGCCTGCGTTGTTTTCCGCTTTTATTACTAGGCAAATTTTACAATTACACAGTAAAGATGATTGCAGGAGTAAAAAAGTCTTTCTATCAGGGTATTTTTTTTCAAAACTTGTCAAAAAATAAAATGTGATTGATTATGACTGGTTTTTAAGACAAAGATAAATTGAGTGACCGGTTTTGACGGATTTTATTTTTAAAATAAACGGCTCTGTACGAATTGTTTCTTTTCAATGTTGAAAACCCGTATATAGCTGGTTATATTGCACAAACAAATTGACCACAATTTGACAATATGGACGAAAATGACGCTTTTTGAAAGAAAATGACGGAAAGTGCTTGATTTTTAAAAACTGGTATGCTATAATAACATCAGAAACAATCAATACCACTCAAAATCAAGCATACGAGGTGATAATATGCTAACTGAAGAACGGCAATCGATTATACTTGACACGGTGAACAAACAGCACAGCGTTCGTCTTGCTGAGCTCTGCGAACTGCTCAACACTTCCGAATCCACTATACGGCGTGATTTGACGGTACTCGATGAGAAAGGACTTCTTACAAAAGTACACGGCGGTGCGATAGCGATTGGCGAAACATTCTCTCCCGTTGAGTACAATATGGAGGAGAAGTCGGGGCTTAACATCGAGGAGAAAACCGCCATTGCAAAGTATGCGGCATCGTTGTTGGAAGACGGCGACTTCGTTTTCGTAGACGCAGGAACCACCACAGAGAAGATGATAGACTTTCTCCCCGAGAAGCACGCAACCTTTGTTACTAACGGCTTGTTTCATGCTAAGAAACTTGCACAGCGTGGCTTTAAAGTGTACGTGCTTGCAGGAGAACTGAAATATTCAACCGAAGCGGTAGTTGGTACGGAATGCGTTACTGCTCTCAAAAACTACAACTTCACCAAGAGCTTTATCGGAGTGAACGGAGTGTCAATCACATGCGGAGTAACCACCCCCGATCCGGACGAAGCAAGCGTAAAATCGGCGGTTATTTCCAGCAGTAAGACGGCATACATTCTGGCTGACCACACCAAATTCGACCAGATTACATCGGTAACCTTCAGCCCGCTCAACAAGGTAACTATCATCACTGACAAGGTGATTGATAAGAGATATCTCGAAAAAACAACGATAAAGGAGGTGCTGTAAGTGGTATATACAGTGACATTCAATCCCGCGATAGATTATGTCATGCATACCGACGAGATGAAAAAAGGAAGCGTCAATCGTTCCAATTCGGAAGAAATCTACTTTGGAGGAAAAGGAATTAACGTTTCTCTCGTCCTCAAGGAGCTTGATATTCCGTCAAAGGCTCTCGGCTTTGTTGCCGGATTTACCGGCAAGGCGATTGAAGAGGGTGTAAGGGAAAAAGGCATCGAAACCGATTTCGTACACCTTAACAACGGTTTCTCAAGAATTAACGTCAAGATAAAATCCGACGACGAAACCGACCTGAACGGGCAAGGCCCCGAAATCACAGAGGACGCACTTAAGGAACTTTTCGTTAAGCTAGCCGAAATCAAGGACGGCGACACCATCGTTCTTGCGGGAAGTATCCCAAACACTCTCCCCGCAGACATCTACGAGCGTATTCTTGAATCGCTCTCCGACAGACTTATCAAGGCTGTTGTGGACGCTACCAACGACCTTTTGAGGAACGTGCTGAAATACAAGCCGTTCCTCATAAAGCCCAATAACCACGAACTGGGCGAGATGTTTGGCGTCACCCTCAAAACCACCGAAGAGATTGTGGATTATGCAAAACGCCTTAAGGAAATGGGAGCCCGCAACGTACTCGTATCAAGGGCGGGGGACGGTGCCATTCTCCTTGATGAGAACGGAAAAACCCACGTTTGCGGAGTGTGCAAAGGCACGGTGAAGAACTCCGTAGGAGCGGGCGATTCGATGGTTGCAGGCTTTATCGCAGGCTCACAGAACGGCGATTACGAGTGCGCTCTTAAACTCGGTACAGCAACAGGCGGTGCAACGGCATTTTCTGACGGACTTGCACAAAAAGACGAAATTTACAGACTGCTCGAACAATTGCAGTCTGAATAAAAAATGGAGGTACTATTATGCGTATTATCGACTTACTGAACAAAAACAGCATCACCCTTAACGCAGCCCCCAAGAGTAAATCGGAAGCAATTGATATGCTTGTGGATTTACAGATGAAAGCGGGTACAATCTCCGATAAAGAGGAGTACAAACGTGCTATTCTCGCACGTGAAGAGCAAGGCTCCACAGCGGTAGGCGATGGAATTGCAATTCCTCACGCTAAGAATGCCGTAGTCAAAGCTCCATCGCTTGCGGCTATTACCGTTCCGCAGGGCGTTGATTACGAAGCGCTCGATGACGAACCCTCCACGCTTCTCTTTATGATAGCCGCACCCAATGACGGCGACGTACACCTTGAAGTTCTTTCTCGGCTTATGACCATGCTGATGGACGAAGATTTCAAGAATAAACTTCTAGCTGCCAAGGATAAGGACGAATTCCTTAAAATCATCGATGAGGTTGAAAAAGAGAAGTATCCCGATGAACCTAAGGCGGAATCAAAGCCCGATGTTGCATACAAGGTTCTTGCAGTAACAGCGTGTCCAACCGGTATTGCACATACCTATATGGCAGCTGAGGCACTCGAAAAGGCAGGAAAGAAACTAGGTGTCACCATTAAGGTTGAAACCAACGGCTCGGGCGGTGCGAAGAACGTACTCACAGACGAGGAAATCGCACAGTGCGACGGAATTATCATCGCCGCAGACAAGAGCGTAGAAATGGCTCGCTTTGATGGCAAGAAAGTAATCATCACCAAGGTGTCCGATGGAATTAAAATCCCCGAGCAGTTGATAGGGAAAGTTGTCGCCGGTGACGCACCCGTTTATCATTACACAGGAGCAAAGGCAAGTGCTTCTCCTGCTAAAAAGGAGAGCTTTGGCAGACAACTCTACAAGCATCTGATGAACGGCGTTTCAAATATGCTCCCGTTCACTGTTGCGGGCGGTATATTTATCGCACTTGCATTCTTGATTGATACGATTGCGGGTGCTCCGCAGGACGGAAACTTCGGTACCCACACAGCGATTGCAGCGTTTTTCAAGACTGTCGGCGGATTCGCATTCAACTTCATGATTCCCGTACTAGCCGGATATATCGGTAAGAGTATAGCGGACAGACCGGGATTTCTTGTAGGACTTGTCGGCGGCTTTATGGCGACTACCGGCTCAACTTTCACCAATATCGGCGGAGATGTTCCGTCGGGCTTCCTCGGAGCATTGTTTGCAGGCTTCGCAGGCGGCTTCCTGATGCTTGGCGTTGAAAAACTTTGCGACAAGATGCCCAAGTCACTTAATGGTATTAAGCCGATTCTGATTTATCCGCTTGTCGGACTTGGACTAATTGCGGTTGTAATGTGTGCAGTGAACCCGATTATGGGCGTTCTTAACACAGGCCTTGCAAATCTTCTTACCAGCATGGGCAGCAGCAGTAAGATTCTGCTCGGCTGCGTACTGGCTGCAATGATGTCAATTGATATGGGCGGTCCTTTCAACAAGGCGGCTTATGTATTCGGTACAGCGGCGATAGCTTCGGGTAACTACGATATTATGGCAGCGGTTATGATTGGCGGTATGGTTCCTCCCATTGCAATTGCACTCTCCACCACTTTCTTCAAAAACAGATGGACGGAGGAAGAGAGAAAGAACGGTTTGGTAAACTATATCATGGGTCTTAGCTTCATTACGGAGGGTGCAATTCCTTACGCAGCGGCTGACCCTGTAAGGGTTATTCCATCATGTGCAATCGGTGCAGCGGTTGCCGGCGGTCTTTCTATGGCGTTTAACTGCACATTGATGGCTCCTCACGGCGGTATTTTCGTACTGCCCACCATCGGACATCCGCTTATGTAC
>JBJESA010000321.1:0-5565 GCA_051882535.1 Oscillospiraceae bacterium | reverse complement strand
GGAAACATCTATCATATACTCCGCAAGCCGCCTGTCGCTCTCGCTGTAGAGCAAAATGCAGTTCGAGGAGCCGCCATCTCTGCCGGCTCGTCCCGCCTCCTGATAATAACTCTCCATATCCTTGGGGCAATTGTAATGTATAACAAGCCGCACGTTGGACTTATCAATTCCCATTCCGAACGCGTTTGTAGCAACAATTATGTCAATTCTGTCGAACAGGAAATCTTCCTGAGTCTGTGCTCTTTGTGCGGCGTCAAGCCCCGCATGGTACATTCCCGCACGAAATCCATGATTACACAGCAGCTGGCACACCGAAGCAACGTTTTTTCGAGTGGCACAATATACGATAACAGAGCCATTCGCGGGCTTTGAGAGGATATTTAAAAGCTCCTCGTCCTTGTTCTCAGGCCGCCTGACATCGAAAAAGAGGTTTGGGCGGTCAAAGCCTGTAGTGACCTCGAAATGGCTCTGCAGAGCCAAAATAGACACTATATCGTGCTTTACACGCTCGGTCGCAGTTGCGGTAAATGCGGCTACAACAGGGCGGTGCGGAAGGCTGCTCACGAAGTCGGCAATTCTGAGGTATGACGGGCGGAAGTCCTGTCCCCAGTGCGATACGCAATGTGCCTCATCAACGGCAACAAGCGGGATTTCAAGCGACCTTACAAGTGTGCTGAACCTCGGTGTTCCAAGCCGTTCGGGGGCTACATAGAGTATCTTGATTCTGCCGTCATAAGCGGCATGGAATATCTCCTCAACCTCCCAATCGCTCATCGAACTGTTGATACAAGCGGCACTAATGCCGTTCTCGACAAGTGCCTCCGCCTGATCTTTCATCAGCGAAATCAGCGGGGATATAACGATTGTAGTCCCCTGCAGCATAAGGGCGGGGAGTTGATAGCAGACGGATTTGCCCGCACCTGTCGGCATTACGCCCAAACAATCCCGTCCGGAGAGGATACTGTCAATCAGCGATTCCTGTGCTTCGCGAAACGATTTATGTCCAAAGTATTGGCGAAGAATATCCAATTTAGTGGGTGCGGCGACTTTATCGCTCACGACTTCTCCCCCTTTCCGAATACGAATGAAAATTGGGAGCAAAAGCCCCCAATTTTGTTTTGATTTGGCTTAACAATGCGGCAAATCAGCTCTTGTAAAAAGTTGGAAAACCGCCGATTTTGCCACTGAATAATTACTTTGTGCCGAACAATCTGTCGCCACCGTCGCCGATTCCGGGAATGATGTACAAATCCTCGTTGAGTCCGTCGTCAATAGCACCGCAGATAATCTGAACATCGGGATGTGCTTCCTGAAGTGCCTTGATACCCTCGGGGCAAGCGAGAATGCACATAAACTTCACGTTCTTAGCCCCCGCCTCCTTGACGATTTTAGCGGTATGAATAGCGGAAACGCCTGTTGCAAGCATTAAATCGAGGATAATAACCTCGCGGTTTGCAATATCAAACGGCATTTTGGAGTAATACTCAGCTGCGGTATTACCGTTCTGCTTGTCGCGGTAGATTCCCACGTGTCCAACCTTAGCAGTGGGAACAAGTGCTAATGCACCGTCCACCATACCCAGTCCCGCACGCATAATCGGCACGAACGCCAGCTTACGTCCGCTGATTATCTTGGAATGTGCAAGCTCTCCGAGGGGAGTTTCAATCTGGATATCCTTCAAAGGCAAATCGCGGGTAGCTTCATAGCACATAAACATCGAAATCTCGTGAACCAGCTCACGGAATTCCTTTGCACCAGTGTTCTTATCGCGAAGAAGCGTTACCTTATGCTGAACCAGCGGGTGGTCGCAGACAATTACATTCTCAAACTTTTCCATTTACTTTCCCTCCAACTCCATAATTTTTTCAACGCGGCGTTCGTGTCTGCCGCCTTCAAACTCGGTTGCCAGATAAATATCAAGAATATCGCACGCAAGACCGTTTCCGATAACGCGTCCGCCCATGCACAGCACATTGCAGTTGTTGTGCAGTCTTGTGAACTTCGCGGAGAACGTGTCGCCGCATACCGCCGCACGGATTCCCTTAATCTTGTTCGCCGCCATCGACATACCGATTCCGGTGCCGCACACGAGAACGCCCTTGTCGCACTCGCCGCTTGTCACCTTCTCGCACACCTTAACGGCAATATCGGGGTAGTCCACCGTTTCGCCGTTGCAGCCAAGGTCAACGAATTCAACGTTGTTCTCCTGCAAATGCTTTATCAATGCGGTTTTCATTTCAAAACCGCCGTGGTCACAGCCTATTGCTATCATTATCAATTCCTCCAAAGAAAAATTTCTATTCCCATTATACTACTTTTTTATCTCAAGGTCAAGATATCTCGGAAATTTTCTCATTACGTTCACGTTCCGCCTGCGGGATTCTGAGGTAACTCGGCATCAATGCTTCAGGGGAAATCCGTGGCTTTCCCTCTGCTGCGAAGCACACTCCGCTGCCACGCTGATACCGCAGAGGCGGTGGAGCCAGCAGTGCGAAGTCCTCGCCCGCACCAAGTGCCTTGAACTCGCCGGACACGAGTTCCCCGCCATCTCCGGCAAGAAAAATCTTCCCGCAGTTTTTGAAATCGGGGCTGGAAACCTCCGCGTAAAGCTCCTCAATCGAAATAGCTCTGTCCTCGCAAAGCCGCGTTATTATGCCGTTTTCAGACTTAAAAAGAGCATTGTAGACCTGCTTTCTCCGAGCGTCCATACAAGCACAGACAATTCCGTCAAACCCGATAAAATTCCGGGCGATAGCCTCCAACGTAGACACCGAAACACACGGAATCCCCACTCCCGCACACATTCCCTTAACGGTGGAAATCCCGATGCGAAGTCCCGTAAACGACCCTGGACCTGTTGTCACGGCGACACTCTCCATATCCGAAAGCGTCAGCCCCGCACCCCGCAGCATATCCCGCACCATGGGGAGCAGCGTTTCGGAGTGGGTATGTGCGGTGTTGAGAAACTGCTCCGCGACTATCTTGTCGCCGTCGCACACGGCACAACTCGCCGTAATCGCGGAACTGTCAATTCCTAAAATCATAGTCAAACCCTCTTATCAAGCGTCTTTCCCTTGTGCGGAAATGCTTATTTTACGCGATTTTTCGCCTGTCTTGTCTATTCGCACGGTGTAGATAGTGCGTTTTCCGTCGTCCAGATCGGCGGCAAGGTCGGGGATATTCTCGCTCCATTCAGCGGCGATAATACCGCCACGCACGAGATAATCGAAGAAACCGATGGAATACAAATCGTCGAAATTCTCCAGACGGTACAAATCAAAATGAAACAGCGGCATTCGTCCCTCGTACTCGTTTACAATCGCGAATGTGGGGCTTGTCACCGTTTCTTCAACGTCAAGCGACCGTGCAATCCCTTTGGTGAACGCAGTTTTTCCCGCACCGAGGTCGCCCTCATACAGCACGACATCTCCCGCCTTGAACGATTTCGCAAGTTCAAAGGCTATATTCCGGGTTTCCTCCGGACTATCGGAATAAAATACTCGGATATCCATCAGAAAAGTCCTGTTATTACGCCGTTTTCGTCCACATCAATGCTGTTGGCAGCGGGTACTTTCGGCAGTCCCGGCATTGTCATAATGTCGCCGGTGTATACGACAACAAAGCCCGCACCGCTGCTTGCCGCAACGTTGCTGACGGTGATGGAGAAATTCTCCGGCTTGCCGAGCTTTGCGGGGTCGTCAGAAAGCGAATACTGAGTCTTTGCAATGCAGACAGGCACTTTATCCAAGCCTAGTGCTTCGATTTCCTTGATTGCCTTATCCGCTTTCGCGGTGTAGACTACCCCATCAGCACGGTAAATCTTCTTTGCGATGGTTTCAATCTTCTCCTTGAGCGAGAGATTTTCGTCATAGAGGGGCTTGAAGTCGCTCTTCTCATTCTCGCAAGCGTCAACAACGGCATTTGCAAGCTCGATTGCACCCTCGCCGCCCTTGAGGAACACATCGGAGAACGCTACGCGTGCGCCCTTTTCCGCACAATATTCGCGGACAGTCTGAATTTCAGCCTCGGTATCCGTTTCAAAGTGGTTGATAGCAACGACTACGGGAACGCCATACTGACGCATATTCTCAATGTGAACGCCGAGGTTTACTATACCTTTCTTGAGTGCGTCCACATTCTCGGTCTTGAGGTCTGCCTTTGCCACTCCTCCGTTGTATTTCAACGCACGGATTGTCGCAACAAGCACGATACACGAGGGCTTCAATCCCGCAAAGCGGCACTTAATGTCGAGGAACTTCTCCGCACCAAGGTCAGAGCCAAATCCCGCCTCGGTCACCGTGTAATCGGCGAGTTTAAGTGCAAGCTTCGTTGCACGAACCGAGTTGCAGCCGTGTGCGATATTCGCAAACGGGCCGCCGTGGATAAGGGCGGGGTTGTTCTCCAGAGTCTGTACGAGGTTGGGGTTAATCGCTTCTTTAAGAAGTGCAGTCATTGCACCTACTGCCTGCAAATCACGTGCAAACACAGGCTTTCCCGAATTGGTGTATGCTACAAGGATATTTCCCAGACGCTTTTTCAGGTCGGCGAGGTCGGCAGACAGACACAGGATAGCCATAATCTCGGACGCTACCGTAATCTGGAAGTGATCCTCACGCGGAACACCGTTCAGCTTGCCACCCATGCCTACAACGCAGTTGCGGAGTGCACGGTCGTTCATATCCAGACAACGCTTCATCAGAATTCTGCGAACATCAATATCCAGCTCGTTTCCCTGCTGAATATGATTGTCGATAAGTGCACAAAGCAAGTTGTTTGCGGCTGTGATTGCGTGCATATCGCCTGTGAAATGCAGGTTGATGTCCTCCATAGGAACTACCTGAGCGTATCCGCCGCCGGCAGCACCGCCCTTAACGCCGAAAACCGGTCCGAGTGACGGTTCGCGAAGTGCAAGACAGGTTTTCTTGCCTATCTTGTTCATTCCGTCGCAAAGACCAACGGAAGTGGTGGTCTTTCCCTCGCCTGCGGGGGTGGGGTTAATCGCGGTGACAAGAATAAGCTTGCCGTTGGGATTGCTCGCTGTTCTGTTGATGAGAGCCTGGGACAGTTTCGCCTTGTAATGTCCGTACGGCTCGATTTCCTCCTCGGAAATTCCGAGTTTTGCGGCAATCTCGCCAACTTTCAGCATCTTGGCATTCTGAGCAATTTCAATATCTGTAAGCATAAGGTCTCCTCCTTTATATCAGCTGATATTCTGAATCGGTATCAGCATTGGTTACAGTTTAATTTGGTCGATATCGTCCGTTAATATTCCCGCCTGCGGTATGGTCTTTATGCGGAAACGCTCCAAGTCGTCGGTAAGTTCGCTCACCAACTTCACCGAAGCCAGTTCCGTTTTGGTAAGACGCATTACCTGAACACCCTGCGTATCACGTGCCGATTTTGCAAGCACCAATGCGGTGTTGAACATAATTGCCTTTCCCGCAGCAGATTGCAGCATAAAGTCCGCTTCACCGTCAATCACGAACATTCCCACAACCTCGGACAAGTCGGAATACGAATTCTGCAGTTTCTTACGCTTGGTCTTGGTTTCAAAGCTGGACAGCG
>JBJESA010000320.1:0-5631 GCA_051882535.1 Oscillospiraceae bacterium | reverse complement strand
TGGGGGTCTGGGGGCTTGCCCCCAGAACGGGGGTGTGGGGGTGCGTTAGCACCCCCACGTATTCTTTAAATCAGACCCCCTCCCCCTTCGGGGGAGGGGGCAGGGGGTGGGGGTGCTTTTCGTAGAAAAAACGACTTTTTCGACAAACTGAACGGTCTGCCCGATAAGGACAGACCGTGTTTTTTATTTTGCTGTGGATTATTCGGTTCTCAAAGCCTCTACGGGGTCTTTCTTTGCCGCAACGGAGGCGGGGAACAGACCGGCAATCAGCGTCAGAAGCATACTGATAATAACAAGCAGTACGCCGCCCTGCCATGGGAGCTTTGCCATATTTTCGATATCCGTCAAATGCTCGATAATGATGTTTATCGGGAAAATCAGGATAATTGTCGTGAGAATTCCGATAGCACCCGCCGCAAAGCCTACAATCAGCGTTTCCGCATTGAATACGTTGGAAACGTCGTGCTTGGAAGCCCCCATCGCTCTGAGAATACCAATTTCCTTGGTACGCTCAAGCACGGAGATATAGGTGATAATTCCAATCATGATGCTGGATACGATAAGCGAAATCGCCACAAACGCAATGAGAATATACGAGATAGCGTCAATAATAGTGGAAACGGAGGAAATCATCATTCCGACATAATCGGTGTAATTGATTACGTCCTCGGATTTGTCTTCGGACACCTTGTCGGCGTTGTAATCAGCAATCAGCTTGGTTATTCTCTCCTTACCATCGAAATCCTTCGCGTAAATAGAGATTCCGGAGGGCTTGAGCAGGTCGGCGTGTCCGAGGATTTCAAGGTTTCCGTTATAAGTAGCCTCGGTGGTTTCGGGCTTGCGGGTGAGGTCCATCAGTTTCTGAATCTGCTCGGGTGTGAGTACGGACATCAGAATTCGGGTAATCGACTGCTGGTCAGCCATTCCCATTACCGCCTTGTTGCGTTCTTCTTCGGGGAGCTGCATCAGCTGATTGACCTGCTCGGTGGTGAGTGAAGCCGCAATAGCCTGTGACAGCTGTGCATACTGCTCCTCGGAGAGCATACCCATTACCACTTGTGCAGCTTCTTCTTCGGTCATAGGCTTCTTTTCTTCTTCGTCCTCCTTGGGGAACTCAATTCCCGTGAATACGTCAACATCGGGGTTTCCAAGCTGCTTCTTCATAAGCTCGGAATTGTTGGCACGGTCTATCATATACTCGGTGAGCGAGTGAGTGTAGCCGATGCCGCCGCTGTTCGCGGAGCTTATAAGGCTGTCGCCGCTCGGGCGGATTATTCCGACAACCTTGATGAGCGGAGCATTTTCGAGGGCTTTGTTCATAAACTCTTCGTCGTCGCTCATATCCTTGTATCCGTCGCCGTCCTCCGCATAGAAGTCCGAAGCGGTGAGGAGTTTGAAGTCAAGAGCCATCAATTCGTCAAACGAGAAGGACTTGTCGGCGGTATCAAGCTCGAAGGATTCTCCCGCCATAAAGCTGCCCATCATATCGGAGAGTTCCTTCTGGTCACGAAGTCCCAAAGCGTACAGGGTAATGTCGGAAACCTCGTTGTCCTCGTTTACCATTACGACAACCTCGTTCCAGCTTTCGGGGAAACGTCCCGCGAGGACGTCATACTGCTCGGAATTCATTGTTGAATTGAGAAGCTCCGTCCAGACGTTGGTGGAACTCATATTTCCGCTGCCTCCCAAAAACTGGGAGTATGTACCGCCCATCTGCATTACGTTCTGTGCCATACTTTCGCCAAGCATTGCCTGCATAACGGTCGAGGGGTTGACGCGAAGTACCTTGTCGTTGAGGTCTTTTCTGTAGATATACAGATTGGGTGAGTAGCTGTACTGGATTTCCGCAATACTGTCAAGGATATTGTCGGGGTTGCTTTCAAGATATGTCTTGAACTCTGCAAGATTGTTGGTGGTAATCTCGGAGAGCATAGTTTTTACCATTTCGGTGGATATGTTGTTGGTATAAACGCGGTTGGGGTCGCGTTCTTCCTTTTCCTCGTCCTTCATTCCCATCATCGAGGTCATCAGACTGGTGTAGTCCACGGTTTCCTGCTGTATTGACACGGGATAGGATGCAAGGGTGGTTCTTTCCACATTGTTAATGTACTGCTGAACGCCGTTTGAGAGCGACAGAATGAGTGCGATACCTATAATACCGATACTTCCCGCAAACGAGGTGAGGAATGTGCGTCCTTTCTTGGTGAGCAGGTTATTCCTTGAGAGAGCAAGTGCGGTGAGAAAGGACATCTTCGTCTTCTTGGAATCCGAAGCGGAGGTTTTCGGCTTTTCTGTGGCTTCATCTTTGCCGTCAAACGGGTTGGAGTCGCTCTTGATTTCGCCGTCCACGAGCTTTACGATACGGGTTGCGTAGTCGTTGGCAAGGTCGGGGTTGTGCGTTACCATAATAACCAGTCTGTCCTTGGCTATCTCCTTGATAAGCTCCATAATCTGGACGGAGGTTTCGGTATCGAGAGCACCTGTAGGCTCGTCTGCAAGGAGAATATCGGGGTCGTTGACGAGGGCACGGGCAATTGCCACACGCTGCATTTGTCCGCCTGACATCTGGTTGGGACGCTTGTGCATCTGGTCGCCGAGTCCCACCTTGGCGAGGGCTTCGGCTGCACGTTTTCTGCGTTCGTTCTTCGGGATACCCGACAGGGTGAGTGCGAGTTCGACATTCGCAAGCACAGTCTGATGCGGGATAAGGTTGTAGCTCTGGAAGATAAAGCCAACCGAGTGGTTACGGTATGTATCCCAGTCGCGGGACTTGTACTGCTTGGTGGAACGTCCGTTGATAATCAGGTCGCCGTCTGTATAGTGGTCAAGACCGCCGATAATGTTCAGCAGCGTGGTTTTGCCGCACCCCGAATGACCGAGAATTGCGACAAGTTCGCACTTGCGGAATGAAATGGATACGCCACGCAGAGCGTGTACGGTGCTTCCTGTAGTTTCATAGTCCTTGACAATATTTTTTATTTCAAGCAAGAGTAAACCTTCTTTCATCTGGCAGCCCCAAAACGGGCATAATAGAGTATACAAGAAAATTCTATCCCTCTTTTATTTGATTGTCAATAGAAATCATTTAGTTTCAGCGTTTTGAATAAAAAATTCTCATTTGTGAAGAATATAATAGGTGATAAATATGAAAAAGAGCCGATTTTTCTTTTGGGCGATATCGGTTTTATGGGGAGTGGCGGTGGCTGTTTCAATATATTTTTCCCCGAAGATGTGGTATATCTGGGTTATAGTGGGAGTGGTTCTCTGGGGAGCGTTTGCTGTCTATTTCCGCACAATATCGTATGACCTGAGAAACGGGATTCTGAGAATAACGAGCGGGGTGTTGTTCAAACGGGAACGTATCCTCCGCGTAAAGGAAGTCTTGATGACCACACGGGTGGCTTTGGCGGGTAAACTGCTGTTTACGGTGGCGACTTTTTCAGGCGGGAGGGTGGTTCTGTTTACGGAGTTTTCCTTATAAGAAAACCCCTGAACAGTCAGGGGTCTTCCCAAATGGAGGAAAATGGCAAATTTGCTTATCTGCGTTCTTCGTAGCTGTCTTGAATAACCGACGGCAGGAAGTCGTACAAGTCTGCATAACTGCCGAATTCGTATTCGGATAGCGGTGCGGTGGGCATTAAGCCTGTGCAGTCGGTGCCGCTGGACGCTTTCATGATGTCGTCGCTCATATTGTTCCAGTAGTCGAGATTATCCTGCTCGTCGTCGGGTGTGGGATAGGGATAGTACATGGTTTCATCTCCTTTCACCGGTGAGGTTCGATTTTACTATGCCCCGAATTGCTTCCCCTAACCGAGAGAAATATTTGCTTGAATGTGAAAGATAGGGGCATTTTGAAAATAGTTGTTGACAAATTGGGAGTGATGTAGTATAATATAAAGTGTATATTTTTTTGCATTTTTAAGAAAGGTAATAAAATGGGAATTATTAAATCTATTTTCGGAACATACTCATCAAGAGAGCTGAAGCGAATCGAACCTATCAAGCAGGCAGTTCTGGATCTGGAGCCTAAGTACCAGGCTATGGACGATAAGGAGCTTAAGTCACAGACCGCTATCCTTAAGGAGCGTCTTGCAAACGGCGAAACGCTTGACGATATTCTTCCCGATGCGTTTGCGGTATGCCGTGAGGCGTCTTCCCGCGTTATCGGAATTAAGCATTACCCCGTACAGATTATCGGCGGAATTGTTCTCCATCAGGGACGTATCGCCGAGATGAGAACGGGTGAGGGTAAGACATTCGTTGCAACACTTCCCGCATACCTTAACGCACTGACCGGCAAGGGCGTTCACATTGTAACGGTAAACGACTACCTTGCAAAGCGTGACAGCGAGTGGATGAGTAAAGTTCACCGCTTTCTCGGTTTGACTGTCGGCTTGATTACCCACGGTCTAAGCAATGACGAACGCCGTGCGGCTTATGCCTGCGATATTACTTACGCTACCAACAATGAGCTTGGATTCGACTATCTGCGTGATAATATGTGCATCTACAAGAAGGATCTTGTTCAGCGTGAGCCTTACTTTGCAGTAGTGGACGAGGTGGACAGTATTCTTATCGATGAGGCGAGAACACCTCTGATTATCTCCGGTCAGGGCGACAAGTCCACCGATTTGTACGAAAAGGCAGACAAGTTTGCGAAGACCTTGACTATCGACAAGGTTGCAGAACTTGACGATAAGGAAGACTACGAGGACAAGTTTGACGGTGATGTTATCATCGATGAAAAGGCTAAGACTTGTAACCTCCTCCCGAACGGCGTTGCCAAGGCTGAGAAGTACTTTAACGTTGAGAACTTGATGGATCCCGAGAACACTACGCTTCTCCACCATATTAACCAAGCAATCCGTGCAAACGGCGTTATGAAGCGAGATGTTGACTATGTTGTCCGTCCCGCGGAGAAAGGCTCCGGCGAAGAAGTCGTTATCGTTGACGAGTTCACCGGCCGTCTGATGTTCGGAAGACGTTACAATCAGGGACTTCACCAGGCGATTGAGGCAAAGGAAGGCGTTAAGGTTCAGCACGAGAGCAAAACTCTTGCTACCATCACTTTCCAGAACTACTTCCGAATGTACAAGAAGCTGTCGGGTATGACCGGTACGGCGATGACCGAGGAGAGCGAGTTCCGCCAGATTTATTCTCTGGACGTAATCGAAATTCCTACCAACAAGCCCGTTATCCGTATTGACAACCACGATAAGGTATATAAGAATATCCACGGCAAACTCAAAGCGGTTTGCGACCAGGTTGAGGAGTGTCACAAGAAGGGACAGCCTGTTCTGGTTGGTACTGTTACAATCGAGAAGTCGGAGCAGCTGTCGAAATTGCTCAAGGCACGTGGCATCAAGCACGAGGTGCTGAATGCGAAAAACCACGAGCGTGAAGCGGAAATCGTTGCTCAGGCAGGTAAGAAGAACGCGGTAACCATCGCCACCAACATGGCAGGTCGTGGTACCGATATCAAACTCGGCGGTAATGCGGAATATCTCGCACTTGCCGAGATGCGTAAGCTCGGATACTCCGAGGAGCTTATCCGTGAGGCTACGGGTTTTGCGGAAACAGATGACGAGGAGATTATCGAGGCTCGCAATAAGTATCAGGAACTCAATAAGA
>JBJESA010000319.1:0-5632 GCA_051882535.1 Oscillospiraceae bacterium | reverse complement strand
TGACAACGGCTCCGCAATCCTCGACGAGATGATTGATGGACTTATCAAGGACGGCAAGACCACACTTCCCGGTGCGGACGTGTTCAAGCTCCACGATACTTACGGATTCCCGCTTGACCTCACCAAGGAAATCCTCGCTGAAAAAGGACTTTCCGCAGACGAGGAAGGCTTTGCGGAGTGTATGAAGATTCAGAAGGAGAACGCCCGCAAGAATAAGAAACTCGGCGGCGGTTGGGATAATGTAAAGAATTCCGACCTTGACGCACTGAAAACCGAATTCGTGGGTTATACTACACTTGAAACCGAGGCTAAGATTCTCGCAATCACAAAGGACGGCGAATCCGCTGAACTCTGCGGCGAGGGCGAAACTGTCGGAGTTGTAATCGACAAAACTCCGTTCTATGCGGAAATGGGCGGTCAGGTAGGCGATAAGGGCGTCATTTTCCACGGAAATGACGAGATGGAAGTACTTGACACCAAGAAGCTCGGCGGTGGACAGTTTGTCTGCAAGTGCGTTGTCAAGAAGGGCGGCTTTGAGGTTGGCGATACGGTAACCGCAAAGGTTGACGAGCTTCTGCGTATGGCAACCCAAAGAAACCACACCTGCTGTCATATTCTGCAGTCGGCTTTGCGTAAGGTGCTGGGCGACCATGTTCACCAGTGCGGTTCGTATGTTGACCCGTACCAGTGCCGTTTCGACTTCAGCCACTTCAGTGCTGTAACTCCCGAGGAGCTTCAGCAGGTTGAAAACTACGTAAATAAGGTAATTATGGCGGGCGTTCCTGTTGTTACAGAGGAACTCCCGATTGAAGAAGCAAAGAAGAAGGGTGCAATGGCACTGTTCGGCGAGAAGTACGGCGATGTGGTACGCGTTGTATCGGTCGGCGACTACTCCACCGAGTTCTGCGGCGGTACACACCTCACCAATTCTTCGCAGGCGGGACTGTTCAAGATTGTATTTGAGGCTTCGGTTGCAAGCGGAGTAAGACGTATTCAGGCGATTACCGGAATGGCGGTAATGTCTATGCTTTACGATTACAAGGACACCGTTGAAAAGACCTGTGCTGTGCTGAAAGTTCCGAATTCGGACGAGCTTGTTCACCGTGCAGAGAGCCTTGTGGCTGAACTCCGCGAGAAGGACAAGAAAATCGAGAGCATGGAGCAGTCTGCTGCAAATGCACAGCTGGGCAGCATTCTCAGCAACGTTCCCGAGGTAAACGGTGTAAAGCTGATTACCGCAAACCTCTCCGGTATGGGTGCAGACGGTCTGCGTAAGCTGGGCGACAGCCTTGCGGATAAGTTCGAGTGCTTCGTTGCAGTTCTTGCGGGAACAAACGAGGGCAAGAGCAATATTCTTTGCAAGTGCTCTAAGAGTGCGGTGGCAAAGGGTGCAAATGCGGGTACGCTTGTTCGTGAGATTTCCGCAGTAGCAGGCGGCAAGGGCGGCGGAAAGCCCGACCAGGCTATGGCAGGCGTTTCCGACGCGGCTAAACTCCCCGACGCACTGGCTGCAGCAGAGGAGATTCTGGCAAAGTACGTTAAGTAATTCGGGTTTCTTTGGTAAACTTGGGAGAATAAAATGAGAAAGATTTCGGCACTTATTTTGACTGCGGCAATGCTGCTGACGCTGACTGCGTGCGACGCGGGGACAACTACGTCCGACGTGGGCAGTCCGTCCGATGTATCCGATTTGTCGTCAAGCGGAGCGTCAGACAGTTCGGGTGATTCCGCGGACGGTCTGTCCGCTATGCCCGAATGGGAGTATGTGTCGCTTGTGCGTGACAACTACGAGAAATATTTTATTGCCAGCAGTTCACCCGAGAACGGTTTGCCGAATGTTTCAAATAATCTGATTGTGCGTTCATTGGAAACGGCGGTCGAGGAGGACAGCACCGGTAGAATGAAGTCGCTTTTGGAGAAGTTCTCCGACGAGCCGTCACTCTCCGAGCGGATAAAGCTCACGGACGAGATTCTGCATCTCCTGTGCAAAACGGACGAAATCACCGAGCAGAACGAGTTTTTCAGTATGAAGAAACTGGCGATTCTGGAAGGATTCTGGGGTACGGGAGATACATTTCCCGAGCCTACTTCCGCACTTACCGCACAGCCGTTAGAGGAGGCATATACCTTTCTCACCGAGCGGTATTGTCTGGCGATGATTGGCAGTCAGTGTCTGCCGTATATCGATTTAATCGGCAGCAAGCGTGGCGATGACGGCAAGTACTATCCCAATATGGAGAATTACAACAAGCGAGTTTTCGAGGATTGGAAGAGCGGTAAACTCATCGAGAAGCAGCTTGCCGATAACGCACTCTACCTTGCGTATTACGGTGTGATGCGTGACAAAAATCTTTTAATGCTGGAGGATTTCCGTTCGTATGCAGCGGAGAATGCTCCCGAAACGCTTGTGGTAATAACAACTGCGTCAAACGAGGCGGCAGATTACTTCTCCGGAATAAACGGTGTTCTTATACTTAAGAACATAGCCGAGGTTCCGCCAACTTATGAGAGTTCAACCACATCAGGTGACAACAGCCAATTGCAGTAAAGGAGTATAACTATGGATTGCATTTTTTGTAAAATAATCGCGGGGGAGATTCCCTCGACCAAGGTGTATGAGGACGATGATATTCTCGCGTTCCGCGACATCAATCCGCAGGCACCCACACATATTCTGGTTATTCCGAAGCAGCATATAGCAGGCGTTCACGAGGTGAATGCGGGGAATGCCGCAGTCGTTGCAAAGATTTTCGTGAAGATTGCGGAAATCGCAAAGCAGGAGGGACTGACAAACGGATACCGCGTTGTGTCCAATGTCGGCGAAGACGGCGGTCAGACTGTGCCGCACCTCCATTTCCATATACTCGGCGGCAAGAAGCTCGATGTGAATATGGCATAACTTTAACAGCAAGCGTCAGAATATATGCCGTTTGCTGTTGATTGTATGGGGGATTGTGAAATCTTCTAAAAATGGGAAAGGCGGTGAGCTTGATGGGAAAAATCACGGAATCGGCATTAAAATCCGCATTAAAATCGGGCAAATTCGAGCGTGCGTACTTTCTGTACGGCGAGGAAGATTTTCTCACCAAGACCTACGCCGACCGAATCATAGATGCCGCTGTACCCGAAGACGCACGGGATATGAATCTTGTGGTGTACAGAAATCTTCCCGAAAATATGGACGAGTTGTCAGACTATCTCGACAGTTTCCCGTTCTTCTCGGATTATAAGTGCGTTCTTATGAATGATATTGACATAGACGCAATTGATGTGGCAAAGCATAAGACGTTGCTTTCCATTTTGCAGAATATTCCCGATACAAGCATTGTGATTTTTGAGCAGAAAACTTATCCTGCCGACCTCAAAAAACTCAAGGCTAAGACCGCAAAGACCGTTGAAGTGTGTGAATCCGTTGGAGTATCCTGCGAGTTCAAATATTTTACACCCTCGAAACTTGCGGATATGGCAATGCGTAAGTTCAGCGGATTGAACTGCACTATTTCACCTGAAAACGCAATGTATTTGGCAGAGGAATGCGGATCCAGCCTTTCCGTTCTTCAGACGGAGGTTGAAAAACTGGCAAGCTACAAGGGCAGCGGAGAGGTAACTCGTGAGGATATCGAAAAACTCGTACCCAAGCGTGTTGTCAGCAACGTGTACAACCTCGCAAAGGAGCTGATGGCGGGAAGAATGGGCGATGCTTTGCGGATTTTGGACGCATTGTTCGTTCAGCGAACTGACCCTATTAACATAATGGCGGCTTTATCGGGACATTTTACCGACTTGTACCGTGCAAGGCTTGCTATGGACGCGGGAGCGTCCTACGAGCAGGCGGGCAAGGCGTTCGGCTATGCACCAAATCGCTTGTTTGCGATGAAATACGCTTTCAACGACGCACGCTATCTTTCAGCGAAGTACTTGGGGGAGTGTATCGCCGTTCTCTACCGGACAAACAAGTCGCTTAATTCTTCTAATGTTGATAAGCGGATAATGATTGAGCGTGCCTTGACAGAAATTGCGGCGATAAACAGATAACGATTATGATTAAGATAAAACAGGCAATAATAGTGGAGGGGAAGTATGACAAAATCAGGTTGTCCAACCTTACCGACGCACTGATTATCCCCACCAATGGATTTGCGATATATAAGGATAAAGAAACCGCCGAGCTTATCAAGACGCTTGCGAAGAAAACGGGTATTATTATCCTCACCGACAGCGACAGTGCGGGCTTGCAGATACGCAATGCGCTCCGCAATATCGTCCGCGAGGGTGAGGTGATCAATGTCTATATACCCGACATTCACGGTAAAGAACGCCGCAAACGTACTCCCTCCAAGCAGGGACTGCTGGGTGTTGAGGGTATCGACGATGAAATTCTTCTCAAAGCGTTTGAGAAGGCGGGGGTATTCGCGGAGAAGTCAGCCGTTCTGAAAGAACCAATCACCAAATCTGATTTGGTGGAGTTGGGATTGTCGGGCGGTGCGAATTCCGCTGCGGCACGTGCCGCACTTCAAAAAAAACTCGGACTGCCCGAGCGACTGTCTGCAAACCTCTTTCTTGAGATACTCAATGTGATGTTCTCCAGAGAGGAGTTTTTAAGAATATTATCCGAACAAGAAACATAACCACAACCACCAAGAAAAGGAGATTGTAATGGTATTTTCAAGTCTGACGTTTCTTTTGGCGTTTCTCGTAATTACAATGATTTTGTATTACGCAGTGCCACATAAATTGAAAAATGTAGTCATTCTCATAAGCGGACTGCTGTTCTATGCATGGGGCGAGCCGATTTACGTATTTGCAATGATTTTGAGTACGTTTATCGACTATACTGCGGGACGCATTATTGATAAAAACGACGACAAGCCCAAAGTACGGCTTGCCTGCCTGATTGTATCCCTCGTTATGAATCTGGGGTTGTTGGGCGTATTCAAGTATTCGGGCTTCCTTATCGAGTCGGTGAACGAGTGGTTCGGCTGGTCGATTAAGAATCCGAAGCTTCCGCTTCCTATCGGAATCAGCTTCTTCACGTTCCAGTCGATGAGCTACACCATCGACCTGTACCGCCGCAAAATCAAGGTGCAGAAGAATGCCGCGAGTTTCATGGCGTTCGTAACGCTGTTCCCGCAGATTGTAGCAGGTCCTATTGTGCGTTACGAGGACGTTCAGAACGAAATCGACGACCGAAAAATCACCGAGCCTATGATAGCTGGCGGTATCTCCCGCTTTATCACGGGACTTGGCAAAAAAGTCCTCATCGCCGACAATATCGGTTTGCTTTGGACTGAGGTCAAGGCGATGGAGTTTGGCGAGCTGTCAGCGGTGACGGCTTGGCTCGGCATTCTCGCGTTTACGTTCCAGATTTATTTCGACTTCTCGGGCTACTCCGATATGGCTATCGGACTTGGCAAGATGATGGGATTTACCTTCCCCGAGAACTTCGACTATCCGTATATGTCCAAGAGCATTTCCGAGTTCTGGCGGAGATGGCATATGACTCTCGGCAACTGGTTCAAGAGCTACGTTTACTTCCCGCTCGGCGGCAGCCGCAAGGGAACGGTTCGCACGGTTATCAACCTGCTTATCGTTTGGACAATTACGGGAATCTGGCACGGAGCGGCTTGGAATT
>JBJESA010000318.1:0-5665 GCA_051882535.1 Oscillospiraceae bacterium | reverse complement strand
GGCCACGCAAGACAGGGTTCCACCAGAGCTCCCCAGTGGAGACACGGCGGTATCGCTCTTGGCCCGAAGCCCCGTTCCTACAGATTCGCAATGAACAAGAAGCTCAGAAGACTGGCAATGCTGTCCGCTCTTTCGAGCAAGGTTAGCGAAAACGAGATGATCGTTGTTGACGCTATCACCACAAGCGAGTTCAAGACAAAGACCATGGTTAATATGCTCAAGGCTATCGGTGCTGAGGACAAGACTCTCATCGTTCTTGACAGCGTTGACGCAAAGGTAATCAAGTCTGCGGCTAACATCGCTGATGTAAAGACCACACAGGTTACCACACTCAATGTTTACGATATTCTCAACTGCAACAAGTTCGTTATCGTAAAGGGTGCTGTTGAAAAGCTTGAGGAGGTGTACGCATAATGACAAAGACTGCACAGGACATCATCATCAAGCCGATTATCACCGAGCACAGCATGGACTGCCTCCAGAGCGGCAAGTACACTTTCAAGGTTGCAAAGTCCGCTAACAAGGTAGAGATTGCAAAGGCTGTTGAGCAGCTCTTTAAGGGCGTTAAGGTCGCTAAGGTAAACACCGTAAGCGTCCGTGGAAAGATGAAGAGAATGGGTAGAAACGAAGGCAGAACTTCCGATTGGAAGAAGGCTATCGTTACTCTCGCAGAAGGCTCTAAGACAATTGAGTTCTTCGACGGAATGATTTAAGATAGGAGTGAATAAAGATGGCTATCAAAGCTTATAAGCCTGTCAACAATGGCAGACGTGGCATGACAGTTACCGATTATAGCTGCTTGTCCAAGGTCGCTCCTGAAAAGTCACTTCTGGAGCCTGTAAAGAAGACTGCCGGCAGAAACAGCTACGGCAGAATCACCGTTCGCCACATCGGCGGCGGTAACAGAAGAAAGTACCGCGTTATCGACTTCAAGAGAGATAAGGTTGGAATGAACGCAGAGGTTAAGACCCTTGAGTACGATCCTAACCGTTCCGCATTCATCGCACTCGTTCAGTACGAGGACGGCGAGAAGCGTTACATCATCGCTCCCGATGGTCTGAAGGTCGGCGACACCGTTCGCTCCGGCTCTGACGCTGATATCAAGCCCGGCAACTGCTTGCCTCTCGCAGATATTCCCGTAGGTACTGTTATTCACAATATCGAGCTTCACCCCGGCAAGGGCGGTCAGATGGTTCGCTCCGCCGGCAATATGGCTCAGCTGATGGCTAAGGAGAACGGAATGGCTCTCCTGCGTCTTCCCAGCGGCGAGCTGAGAAACGTAATGGATAGCTGCTGTGCGTCTATCGGTACTGTTTCCAACCTCGACCACGAGAACGTAAACCTCGGTAAGGCCGGTAAGACTCGTCACCTCGGTATCAGACCTACAGTTCGTGGTTCTGTAATGAACCCGAACGACCACCCGCACGGTGGTGGTGAGGGTAAGTCCCCTGTTGGACGTCCCGGCCCTGTTACTCCTTGGGGTAAGCCCGCTCTTGGTTACAAGACTCGCTCCACCAAGAAGGCATCTAACAAGTTTATCGTTAAGAGAAGAAACGGTAAGTAATTAAACGAAAACAAGCTGCTGTTAATAAGAAGGGTGCAGCGAACAGCGTAAGTTTCGCCCTTCATTAACTTGCAGTAACTTGAAAGGAAATATTTACAATGGGAAGAAGCATTAAAAAGGGTCCCTACGTGCAAGAAGTTCTCATGAAGAGAGTAATTGCAATGAACGAGAAGGGCGAGAAGAAGGTTCTCAAGACTTGGAGCCGTTCTTCCACAATTTTCCCCGAGTTCGTGGGCCACACATTTGCTGTTCATGACGGCAAGAAGCATGTTCCGGTATACGTTACCGAGGACATGGTAGGACATAAGCTTGGCGAGTTTGCTCCGACCAGAACCTACAAGGGTCACGCCGGAAGCAAGACCACAGGTAAGAAGTAAGGAGGATAGAACATGGAAGCCAGAGCAGAACTCAGACAGGTTCGTATTTCTCCGAGAAAGGTTGGCATCGTGCTCGACCTCATCAGAAACAAGCCTGTAGAGGTTGCCATTGCAATCCTCAAGAACACACCCAAGTCCGCAAGCGAGCCGCTTGAGAAGCTCCTCAAGAGTGCAATCGCAAATGCGGAGAACAATCACAATATGGATACTTCGAAGCTGTATGTTTCTCAGTGCTATGTAGGTGCAGGTGTTACTCTTAAGCGTATCAGAGCTAAGGACCACGGCAGAGCACACAGAATTTTGAAGAGAACGTCCAACATTACGCTGGTTGTTAAAGAAGCTGAATAAGGAGGAGAATTACAATGGGACAAAAGGTTAATCCCCACGGCATTCGCGTGGGAGTAATCAAGGATTGGGATTCTCGCTGGTTCGCAGATAAGGCAACCTTCGGCGATACTCTTGTAGAGGACTACAAAATCCGTGATTATATTCTTAATAAGAGAAAGTTCGTAAACGCTAAGGGCGAGGCTACTCCCCAGCTTCTTTCGAGAGCTGTCGGAATCGCTGACGTTGAGATCGAGCGTTCGGGTGCAGACAAGGTGAAGATTTACATTCACACTGCAAAGCCCGGTATGCTTATCGGTCAGAAGGGCGTTGAGATTGAGAAGATCCGCGGCGAAATCGAGAAGATTGCAGTTGGCAAGACTGTTACTCTCGACATCGTTGAGGTTACTAACCCCGACACTAACGCACAGCTCGTTGCTGACAACATCGCTATGCAGCTTGAGGGACGTGTTTCCTTCAGACGTGCAATGAAGCAGGTTATCGGCAGAACAATGAAGAGCGGTGCTAAGGGAATCAAGACCATGGTAAGCGGTCGTCTGGGCGGTGCAGAAATCGCACGTTCCGAGAGCTACCATGAGGGTACTATCCCGCTTCAGACTCTCCGTGCTGACATCGACTACGGTGTAGCAAGAGCAAATACCACTTACGGCGTAATCGGCGTAAAGGTATGGATCTACAACGGCGAA
This sequence comes from Oscillospiraceae bacterium, assembly GCA_051882535.1. Taxonomy (GTDB): domain Bacteria; phylum Bacillota; class Clostridia; order Oscillospirales; family Ruminococcaceae; genus CAG-115. Next base: position 2,693 of record JBJESA010000318.1, on the reverse strand, counting down.
GTTCTCAAGGGCGAAATCCCCGCTAACAGAAACGAGAGAAACGCAAGAAACGACAGAAACGATAAGAAGCGTACCGACAGACGTGGCGGTAACGGCGGCGACCGTCGTCCCCGCAGACCTCGCGAGGGCGCTAACAGAGAAGCTAGAAAAGAAGGAGGTAACGACTGATGCTGCTTCCTAAGAGAGTAAAATACAGAAGAGTTCAGAGAGGACGCCGCAAGGGTGTCGCAACCAGAGGCAACACCGTTTCCAATGGTCAGTATGGACTTCAGGCTCTCGAGGCTGCTTGGATCAAGTCCAACCAGATCGAGGCTGCCCGTATCGCTATGACACGTTACATCAAGCGTGGCGGACAGGTATGGATTAAGCTCTTCCCCGATAAGCCCGTTACAACTAAGCCTCTTGGCACTCGTATGGGTTCGGGAAAGGGTTCTCCCGAGTATTGGGTTGCTGTTGTAAAGCCCGGACGCGTTATGTTTGAGATTGCAGGCGTTCCTGAGGAAACTGCAAGAGAGGCTATGCGTCTTGCTATGCACAAGCTCCCTATCAAGTGCAAGTTCGTTAAGAAGGAAGACGGAGGTGAGCTGTAATGAAGGCATCGGAAATCAAGTACCTTTCTGAAACTGAGCTGGAAACCAAGCTCGCTGAACTGAAGGCTGAACTTTTCAATCTTCGCTTCCAGCTTGCCGTAAATCAGCTTGACAATCCCGCAAGAATTAAGGCGGTTAAGAAGGATATCGCACGCATCAAGACCGTTCAGCGTGAGCGTGAGCTGTCTGCGAACAACTAAGGAAGGAGGACAGAACTAAATCATGGAAAGATCTTTAAGAAAGACCAGAATCGGTAAGGTTGTAAGCAACAAGATGGACAAGACAATCGTTGTTGCTATCGAGGATAATGTTCGTCACCCTCTTTATAAGAAAATCGTTAAGCGTACCATCAAGTTCAAGGCTCACGATGAGCAGAACACCTGCAACGTAGGCGACAGAGTTGAAATCATGGAAACTCGTCCGCTTTCTAAGGATAAGAGATGGCGTCTTGTAAACGTAATCGAGCGTGCTAAGTAATAGACTAAACCAAATATAGTCGCGAGAAGGGGCGGTGAGCACAAAGGCTCACACGCGTGACTTCGAACGGCAGAAGGGAGAATCAGTGCAATGATTCAGATGCAGACACTGCTTAAGGTCGCAGACAACACCGGCGCTAAGGAGCTTATGTGTATCAGAGTTCTGGGCGGTACTCGCAGAAGATATGCAAATATCGGCGATATCATCGTAGCTTCTGTTAAGAAGGCTACACCCGGCGGCGTTGTTAAGAAGGGCGACGTTGTAAAGGCTGTTGTCGTTCGTTCCAAGAAGGGACTCAGACGCGACGACGGCACATATATCCGCTTCGATGAGAACGCAGCGGTTATCATCAAGGAGGACAAGAATCCGAAGGGAACTCGTATTTTTGGTCCGGTAGCAAGAGAGCTCAGAGATAAGGACTTTATGAAGATCCTGTCCCTTGCTCCCGAGTCACTCTAATGGAGGTGCACGATGAACAAGCTTCACGTTAAAGTAGGCGACACCGTTGCCCTTATGACCGGTGATCGCAAGGATAAGTATGAAAATGGTCAGAACGGCAAGAGAAAGACCGGTAAGGTTCTCTCCGTATCTCCCAAGGAGGGCAAGGTAATCGTTGAGGGTATCAACATGGTTACCAAGCACGTTAAGCCCAGACAGCAGGGACAGCTCGGCGGTCGTGTACAGGCTGAAAGCCCTATATACGCTTGCAAGGTAATGCCCGTTTGCCCTAAGTGCGACAAGCCTACCAGAGTCGGCCACAAGATTGAGGACGGCAAGAAGGTAAGAGTTTGCAAGCACTGCGGAGCAGAGCTTAAGTATTGATTTGAAGGTCGGATATAAGCAATCGCCGCTAGGGGCGGCGGTTAAAATCCGGCCGGTAAGGAGAAAAATACAATGGCAAGAATGAAGGAATACTACAAGGAAACCGTAGCTCCCGCATTGTTCAAGAAGTTCGGCTACAAGTCTGTTATGCAGACTCCCAAGCTTGACAAGATCGTTGTTAACGTTGGCTGCGGCGAGGCAAAGGAAAACGCAAAGATCATTGAGAACGTAATGGCAGAGCTTGCTACCATCACCGGTCAGAAGCCCGTTGCATGCAAGTCCAAGAAGGCTGTTGCGAACTTCAAGCTCAGAGAAGGTCAGGTAATCGGCGTTAAGGTTACACTGCGTGGCGACATTATGTACGAGTTCCTCGACAGACTCTTCAACGTGGCACTTCCCCGTGTAAGAGACTTCAGAGGTATCAATCCCAACTCTTTCGACGGCAGAGGCAACTACTCCTTCGGTCTGAAGGAACAGCTTATCTTCCCCGAAATCGAGTACGACAAGATTGACGCTGTTCGCGGTATGGACATCAACTTCATCACCACCGCTAAGACCGATGAGGAAGCAAGAGAGCTTCTCGCACTCATGGGTGCACCTTTTGAGAAGTAATTAGAAACGGGAGGATAACATGGCAAAAACGTCATTGAAGGTAAAGCAGCAGAGAGCTGCGAAGTTCTCCACACGTGCTTACAACAGATGCAAGATTTGCGGCAGACCGCATGCGTATCTTCGTAAGTTCGGCATTTGCAGAATTTGCTTTAGAGAGCTTGCTTACAAGGGACAGATTCCCGGCGTAAAGAA
>JBJESA010000317.1:0-5687 GCA_051882535.1 Oscillospiraceae bacterium | reverse complement strand
TCACGAAGGACATCAGTGCGATAGTAGGTTTCCCAGTTTTCAAGGTCGGTAACAGGCTTTCTGATTACCACATACACCGAGGTAGTTCCCTCGTAAACGTAAGCCTTTCCGTCTGTTGCAAGACTGAACACAAAATCGGTAAGTTCTTCGGTAAGCACAGAATCGTTCTTGGAAATAAACTCGTCAAATTCGCTTGCGTCATCAGCCTTTTCAACACTTACTTCGCTTACAGCCTTTTCGATATACTCTTCCTTGGTAAGACCTTCTGCCTTTTCCTCACTGTAGGACTCTTCTGCATTTTTCTTGGCTTCGTTGCGAGCCGCAAGCAGATAGTAGTCATACATAACGTCAATTATGGAGTCTTCATTATTAAGACGCTCTGCATAACTATAAGCCATGTCCTTGACTTCCTGCTTTTCTTCATCAGTAATCAGGATATCGCCCTTGTAATCAAGATACTGGAGAGTAATTAGATTGTAGGCTGCATACTGTTCATCAGCCGCCTTCTTGAAATCTTCATCGGAAACAGCCCACTCGCCGCCTTCATCATAGTAGTGCAGGAACAACTTCTCATTGAGTTCGTCAACAATAGAAAGTTCCTTCATAGACTCAAATCCGATTCCCATCGACTCGTAGTATTCGCCCCAATTAGCATAGCCAAGTCCATAGTAAGCGATGGTGGTGTCCTCCCACTGTTCTTTCAGATTTGCCGTGATTTCAGCAACTTCTTCATCGGAAAGTGCAATGCCGAGCTTCTCGCACTCACGCTGAATTCCAACAAAACGCATTACGCCTGCACGTGTGTCATCAATAATCCAATCGGAGTAGGACTTGCCGTCAATTGTCTTGTCAAAAACCGATTCTTCCGATGCTTCGGAAGTGGTGTCAGAAGATATATCAGACGAAGCACTCTCGTCAGTTTGCTCCTCCATCTCGTCCAGTTTTTGATTCGCAAGACCGATTGAAGTCTGCTGAAGCGAGAGATACACACCGTTTCTGATTTCCATACCGTCAACGGTCATAATATACCCCTTGTCCATACAACCCGAAAGCGATGCTGCGATAGCAGCGGCAGTCATAACCGCCAAAATTCTTTTAAAAGTCTTTTTCATATTGTCCTCCTATAATTCAGGGCTTCTCAATCTGAGAATCCATACATTAAACTATTTCTATAAACTTTACCGCCATAAGCGTGTTTTTCTTGTCATAGCGGTTGATGGTATACTCCATCACCTTGTCGGGAACATTCTCCACTCCCAAGTCATCGCCGAACGCAGAAATCGAAGGTGGCAGATACTCCACTCTGCAAACATACGTTCCGCCTCCAGTGTTCTTCATCTCAGTAATTCTCGGTGCATAGCTGAGATAACGCAGACTTCTCGAACAGGTGTACACATGGTTTTCTTCGTCATACGAGAACTTTGCCTCGCCATATCCCACCGTCTGATGCTCTATCACTGAACCCGTGCCGAAAAGTTCCTTGCAGGAAACTCCCACATCATACTCAGGGATAATGTACTCGCCCGCCGTTTCACTCTTGTAGGCACTGTAGTCCTTGTTGAGCAGGATATTCCAGACCGCACAGTTTATCTTTGCAGAATCGGAAAGTTCCGTTTCGTTCTGAAAAGGCGAAATATCGTTTGCCACCGCCGGCAGTATAAAACGTGCGAACTCGTTTTTCAGTGAGGTGTCGTCCACCATACTCCGCACCGCACTTGTCGCAAGCCAGCAGCAGGAAATCACGCCGATTATCGCCATTATTACGACGAAAACCGCAAATCCGAAGAAGAACTTCTTTTTCGCGGGATTTTCCGCGACTTTGGTGTCGTCCTCGGGTTCCTGTCCCAAGTCGGCAATATCGGTTTCGATATCGGGTTCTTCCTCCGCGGAGCCGAACAACTCGTTTATGATATCGTCATTGTACTTCTCACGGAGATTGTTTTTGTTTTTCTTTGACATACTATTCCTCTTGCCCTATTTGTCCTTATCTGCGGATTTGCCCATCGCCGTTTATCAGATACTTGTAGGAAGTGAGTGCCTTCAAACCCATCGGACCGCGTGCGTGCAGCTTCTGAGTGGAAATACCGATTTCAGCACCCATACCGAACTCAAATCCGTCCGTGAAGCGTGTCGAAGCATTCACGTAAACCGCTGCCGCGTCAACGCGACGCTGGAATTTCTCCGCATTTTCGAGATTATTGGTCACGATACACTCGCTGTGTCCCGTGCCAAAGCGGTTGATATGCTCGATAGCCTCGTCAACCGAGCTTACCACCTTGGAAGACAGCTTCAAGTCGAGGAACTCCGTGCGGTAGTCGGTGTCGTCCGCGATTTTCTCCACCTTGATAAGGCCCGCGGTTTTCTCATCGCCCACAATTTTGACTTTTCCCGCCCATACCATATCCAATTTCTTGAAGAAACTGTCCGCAATCTTCTCGTGAACCAAAATGCTCTCGATAGCATTGCACACGGAAGGACGCTGCGTCTTTGCATTGTTGACAATATCCACCGCAATGTCGAGATTTGCACTTTCGTCCACAAACACGTGGCAGTTTCCCTCGCCCGTCTGTATAACAGGGACAGTCGCATTCTCAATAACCGAATGAATAAGCCGTCCGCTTCCGCGGGGAATCAGCAAGTCGATATACTGGTTCAGACGCATCATAGCGTTTGCAATATCGCGGGAAGTGTTCTCAACCAGCTGAATGCAGTCTGCGGGTGCACCCGCATTGGAAATCGCCGTTCTCATCAGATTAACCAACGCCTTGTTGGAGTTTATTGCGTCCGAGCCACCACGCAGAATAACGGAGTTTCCAGCCTTAAAGCAGAGTGCCGCAGCGTCTACGGTGACATTCGGGCGGCTCTCGAAGATAATTCCGATAACGCCCATCGGCACACGCTTCTGAACGACACGCAGTCCGTTCACCAACGTGCTGCCGCCGATTACCTCTCCAATCGGGTCAGGGAGTGCCACAACCTGCTCCACGCCCTCCGCCATCGCGGAAATACGCTTCTCATTAAGCGTCAGCCTGTCCTGCATAGCCTCGCTCATACCGTTCTTCTTGGCATTCTCAAGGTCGAGTGCGTTGGCTTCCAAAATAGCCGACACATTCTCTCTCAATGCCTTTGCAATATAGGTGAGTGCGAGATTCTTTCCGCTGGTTTCCATATCCGCAAGAATCGGAGATGCTTTCTTGGCATTTGCACCAAGTTGTTCAATGTATTCCATAATCAACCTCTTTATGAATTAGTCCTTCTTCGCTTTAAACCATGTACAGCGTGCGTCATCTCTTTCGAACAGGTCGTAGAGCAGCTTCGGGTCGCGGTTGCCGATAATAACAGTGTCAATTCCCGCCTCGGTAGCAATCTGTGCTGCCTCGATTTTCGTGAGCATTCCGCCCGAACCAAGCGAACTGCCTGTTCCCTGTGCATACGAGATAATCTCGTTTGTGATATTGTCCACCTCGGAGATGAACTTAACACCCTCCTGCGAGGGATTTCCGGTATACAGTCCGTCAACGTCCGTCAGCATTACCAGCATATCCGCCTCGCACAGTGTAGCAACGATAGCGGAAAGAGTGTCGTTCTCGTCAAAGTCAAGCTGCTTGATGGAAACGACGTCGTTCGCGTTGATAATCGGGATAACCGAAAGCTCGAACAGCTTATTGAACGTGTTGATAACGTTGGTGCGGCGAGTCTGATTGCTTACAACATCACGGGTAAGCAGCAGCTGTGCCACCTTGTGGTTGTACTGCTCGAAGCTCTCGCTGTAGAACTTCATCAACTCGCTCTGTCCGATAGCCGCACACGCCTGCTTCGATGGAATATCCTTTGGCTTCTCGAGGAAACCGCCCTTAGCAGCACCCACTGCCTGAGCACCCGATGTGACAAACACTATCTCACGTCCCGAGTTCTTCAAATCGGCGAGCACTTCTACAAGTGCCCTGCTCTTACGTATGTTCAGGCTGCCCGTCGGATACGCAAGCGAGCTGCTCCCGACCTTTACGACAACGCGTTTTTTGTTTGCAAAGTTAGGCATATCATTCAGTCCTTTTAAATTATATTATCGCATAATAAACACATACACTATATATTATAACAAATTCCGAGAGAAATTTCAACACAAAACCGAAAATTATCACAGAATTTTTACCAACTGTTCAGTTTCTGAAAAGCATTTTCAAGAATTTTATGAAAAATACATAAATCCCTCTTGATTTATTCGGGAAAATATGATATAATTGTAAAAAGCACGATATGCTTTCAGCCTATAAAAAGGCGAAATCAATTATATGTGCATTATTATGGAAAATTTTAGGAGAAGGTTTTCATGGATAATTATAGCGAACAGCTGGTAGCAAAAAGACGTACAGGCGGTGATACTGCCAAAATTGTGCTTACGCTGCTGGCTAGTATAATTATAGGCTCGGCAATAATTTACTTCGCACTGCTGACAGGAATGTGGGTGCTGATAATCGGCGGCATGGTATTGATTGGTTTTGGTGCATGGCTTGCCGCAGGCTTTGGCGTCGAGTACGAGTACATTATCACCAACAACGAATTGGACATCGATAAGATACTCGGCAAACGCAAGCGTAAGCGTATGATTACCGTAGACATATCCAAAGCAACCGCTTTCGACCCCTACCCCGGCACACAGGACAAGGAAACAGACGTTACCGTCCACGCTTCAACAGGAATGGAAAAAAACGCATACTGCTTGGTATGCGAACATAATGATTACGGCACAGTCAAGATAATCTTCAACCCCAACGAAAGAACGAGGGAAGCGATAACTCAGGAACTCCCCAGATTACTGAAGCAGAAGGTGAATGATAATGGCTAAAGCAGTAAATATCCGTACCGGCACGGCTATCATTGAAATGGAACGTATCAAAAAGGCCTGCAAAAACAAGAAATTTCTCTCGGACTACTTTTCTCCGGACGAAATCCGCTTTCTTGTCAAGCATCGTCTGAATAATGCATTGATTGCAGAGAACTATTGCGTCAAAATCGCGATTGCAAAGGCACTCGGCACCGGTATGCGTTTTATACGGGCACATGACATCACTGTGCTTCGCGACCGACTTGGGGCTCCGCTGGTTATCACGGACGGCTATGCAAAAATGCTGGAACAGCGTGAGAACTTCGAAATCAGCGTTTCGGTTGCTCACTGTAAAGACTATGCGGTTGCAAGCGTTATTCTCACACGATAAAATGGCAATTACCCACACGCAAATTGGGTTTGGTTTACTGAAAAATCTATGAACAAGGCTGACGAGAAAGCTCCAGATGCTAGGAAGCGGCACCACGGCTAGGCTTTGTGCCTGACGTGGTGTCGCTGAGGACGCAGATGGGGCTTTATCGGTAGCCTGAATCCGCCTTGTATAGTATGCAAGGTGGATTTTATTTTGGATTTGAAGAATGGAGGTGAGCCTGTGAAACGGCTTGTAATTGGCGTGGCAGCACACGTTGACGCAGGAAAAACAACTCTATCCGAAGCGTTGCTGTATCGTGCGGGAGAAATCCGCAAACTCGGCCGTGTAGATAACGGCGACACCTTCCTTGACAACAATCCGCTGGAACGCCGCCGCGGAATCACCATCTTCTCAAAACAGGCGGTTATGAGAACAGAGAACGCAGAATACACCCTCCTTGATACACCCGGACACGTGGATTTCTCCGCA
>JBJESA010000316.1:0-5710 GCA_051882535.1 Oscillospiraceae bacterium | reverse complement strand
AAGGCATTATCAGTTCGGAGGACAGCAAGAAGATAATAAATAGTTTGTCTGATATACTCGAGGATATTGACAACGGAAAGCTGGAATTCGACCCGAATGCGGAAGACATTCATATGTTCATTGAGGCAGAGCTTACAAAGCGTATCGGTGACGCGGGAAAACGACTTCACACCTCGCGTTCCAGAAACGACCAGGTAGCTCTTGATATTCGCTTGTATCTGAGAGATGAAATTCAGAATATTAGGGAACTTATTAAGGAACTTGTGGAAACTATCTGCAAACTGGCTTCTGAACACGCAGACACGATTATGCCCGGATACACGCACCTTCAACGTGCTCAACCCATTACTTTCGGACACCATCTGATGGCGTATGCACAAATGCTGCTTCGCGATATTGAGCGTCTTAATGACACGGAGTGCCGTTTAAACGCAAACCCGCTCGGAAGCTGTGCACTCGCAGGAACAACCTACAACATTGACCGTTTTCTGACCTCTTCCCTGCTTGGTTTTGCTGAACCTATGCCGAATTCGCTTGATGGTGTTTCAGACAGAGATTTCTGCATGGAACTCGCTTCGGCACTCTCAATATGTATGGTTCATCTTTCGAGATTCTCCGAAGAAATCATTATGTGGTGTTCATGGGAATTCAAATTTATTGAGCTTGATGACGCATACTCCACAGGCTCCAGCATTATGCCGCAGAAGAAAAACCCTGATGTTACCGAGCTTATCAGAGGCAAGACTGCACGGGTTATCGGCGACACTATGACGCTCCTCACAATGATGAAAGGACTTCCGCTTGCATACAACAAGGATATGCAGGAGGACAAAGAAGCAATCTTTGACGCGGTTGACAACATTAAGCTTTGTCTGTCTACATTTATCCCCATGCTTGCAACTATGACTGTTCTTAAAGACAATATGCGTAAGGCGGCTGCAAAGGGATTTATTAATGCCACCGACTGTGCGGACTACCTTGTCAAGAAAGGTATGCCGTTCAGAACAGCATATAAAATCACCGGTGGACTGGTTGCACTCTGCATTTCCAAGAACACTACCCTTGAAGAACTTCCGCTTGAGGACTACAAACAGCAAAGCGAACTCTTTGACGAAGATGTTTACAAGGCAATCAGCCTTGAAACTTGCGTAAACGAACGCAAATCCTACGGAGGTCCCTCCCCCGAGAGCGTAAAGGCACAGATAGAACTTACAAAGGAAAGGTTGAAAAAGTTATATGACTAAAGTTTATATTGACGGACAGGAAGGAACTACAGGTCTTAAAATTCTTGAACGTTTCAAGAATAGAACAGATATCGAACTCCTGAGAATTGACAATGACAAGCGTCATGATAACGACGAACGCCGTAAGATGATTAATTCGTCGGATTTCACTTTCCTCTGTCTGCCTGACGCTGCGGCAAAAGAAGCTGTATCTATGGCTGACGATAAGGTAAGAATTATAGATGCTTCCACCGCTCACAGAACCAATCCCGACTGGGCATACGGTTTTCCGGAGTTGGGCAGCGATTTTCGTCAGAGAATTGAGAAAAGCAACCGCACAGCAGTCCCCGGCTGCTATGCAAGCGGATTCATCTCAATGGTATACCCGCTTGTAAAGCTGGGAATTATGCCCGCGGATTATCCCGTTACCTGCCACGCAGTTTCCGGATACAGCGGAGCAGGAAAAAAGGCTATCGCAGTTTACGAGGGCGAAGGTCGTCCCGCTGATTTCGATAGCCCCCGTCAGTATGCACTCACTCAACAGCATAAGCATCTTCCCGAAATGCAGAAAATCTGTGGTTTGGATTATGCACCCGCATTCAACCCGCTGGTTTGCGATTATTTCAGCGGAATGGTAGTTTCGCTCCCCATCTTCACAAGAATGCTCACTAAAAAGTATTCCGTTAACGATGTAAGAAAGGCTCTTGCCGACTTCTACGGCGAAAACGGCTCGTACTTCGTAAAGGTACAACCGGAGGGAGAACCACAGGACGGTTTCATAGGGGCAAACAACCTTTCGGGTACAAATATGATGGAGATTTTCGTCAACGGCAACGATGAACGAATGATAATCTGCTCCAGACTCGACAATCTCGGCAAGGGAGCATCGGGAGCGGCTGTTCAGTGCCTTAACATTATGATGGGAATTGACGAGAAAACCGGGTTGGTTTAATTGGAGGAAATTATGGTAGAATTTAACGGATATACATTTATAAACGGCGGTGTCTGTGCAGCAGCAGGCTTCACCGCAGGCGGCGTAATTGCAGGAATCAAGGCAGGAAACACCACCAAACGTGACCTTGCTATGATTGTATGCGAAAAACGGTGCAAGGCTGCGGCTCTTTTCACAACAAACAAGGTTAAGGGTGCTCCCATTCTAGTTTCCAAGGAACATTTGAAGGACGGTTACGCTCAGGCTGTTATCGTAAACAGCGGTAATGCAAATACCTGCAATCCCGATGGTGTTGAAATTGCCGAGCAAATGTGCCGCCTTACATCTGAAGCACTTAACATCAAAATGGACGATATTCTTATCGGTTCAACAGGCGTTATCGGTCAGAAGCTGAACATCGAGGTTATCAAGAACGCTATTCCCTCTCTCGCAAATTCTCTTGCAAAGGAAAATAGTGCTCACGCTTGCGAAGCAATTATGACTACCGATACTCGCAAAAAAGAATTTGCGGTTGAGTTTGAGATTGACGGCAAGAAATGCCACCTCGGCGGTATCTCCAAAGGAAGCGGTATGATTAACCCCAATATGGCTACTATGCTTGCTTTCATCACTACCGATGTGGATATTAACGGCGAACTTCTCCAAAAAGCACTCCGCAAGGTAAACAGCGTAACCTACAATATGGTAAGCGTTGACGGCGATACTTCCACAAACGACTCCCTGTTCATTATGTCCTCCGGTCTTGCAGGAAACAAGGAAATCGTATGCGAGGACAAGGACTACGAGATTTTTGAGAACGCACTTTATGCCGTAATGATGAATCTCGCACGTGAAACAGCTCGTGACGGTGAGGGTGCAACTAAACTTATCGAGTGTATTGTAAACGGTGCACCCACCGATACTATCGCCAAGACAGTTGCAAAGTCTGTTATTTCTTCCAGCCTTGTTAAGGCGGCGTTATTCGCTGCTGACGCAAACTGGGGAAGAATTCTCTGTGCTATCGGTTATGCAGAGGGTGATTTCGATATCAACAAGACTTCCGTTGAGCTTGCCAGCAAGGCGGGAAAACTCACCGTTTGCGTAGATGGTGCGGGAATTGGTTTCTCTGAAGCAGAAGCAAAGGACGTACTTTCTGAGGAAGAGATTCAGATTCTTGTTGACCTGCACGAGGGCGAAAGCAGTGCAATCGCTTGGGGCTGCGACTTGACTTTCGAGTATGTCAAGATTAACGCAGAGTACAGAACTTGATGTTGAGATAAGGAGAATTAAAATGGAAATTGATTACGATATTCGGGCAAACGTCATGGTTGAGGCTCTGCCCTATCTCCAGAAGTACAACAACAAGGTTGTAGTCGTGAAATACGGCGGAAATGCAATGACAAACGACAGACTGAAACAGGCAGTAATGCAGGATATTGTGCTTCTCTCGCTTGTTGGAATCAAGGTTGTTCTGGTACACGGTGGCGGCCCCGAGATTAACGATATGCTCAAGAAGGTTGGCAAGGAGAGTAAGTTTGTAAACGGACTGCGTTACACCGATGAAGAAACTATCGACATTGTTCAGATGGTTCTTGCGGGTAAGGTTAACAAGGATTTGGTATCAATGCTTGAAAGCCACGGCGGAAAGGCAATGGGTCTGTGCGGTCTTGACGGAAAAATGATTGAAGCAGAAATGCTCAATCCCGAACTCGGACTTGTCGGTGAAATTACCGATGTAAACCCCGAGATTATTCAAGATGCACTGAATAACGGATATATTCCCGTTGTTTCCACAATTGCACGCGGAAAGGACGGAACTGTTTATAACATCAACGCGGATACAGCGGCTGCCCGTATAGCCGCAGAAATGAAGGCTCCCAGCCTCATCTTGCTCACCGATATTAAAGGACTTCTCGAAGATAAGGACGATGAAAACACAATCATTCGTACAGTCGGTGTAAGCGAAGTACCATACCTCAAGAAACAGGGTATTGTTTCGGGCGGTATGATTCCCAAGATTGACTGCTGCGTTGAGGCAGTCCGCCGCGGTGTTAAGCAGGCGAATATTATTGACGGACGTATTCCCCACTCTATCCTGATTGAACTGCTCACCGATATTGGTGCGGGAACTATGATTATAGCATGAGGAAAAGAAAATGAGTACAATTGAACAGTTTAACGAACATGTAATGCACTCATACGGCAGGTACGACCTCGTTCTGGAAAAGGGCTCGCAGGTTACAGCCGTTGATGAGAACGGAAAGCAGTACATAGACTTTGGCTCGGGAATTGGCACAAACTCACTGGGCTACTGTAATGACGAGTGGGTTGAGGCTATTTGCAATCAGACAAAGTCCATTCAGCACACATCGAATTACTACTACACAAAGGTACAGGCTGATTTCGCAAAGAAGCTTTGCGAAACAGCAGGTTACACAAATGTATTCTTCGGAAACTCCGGTGCAGAAGCCAATGAGTGTGCTATCAAAATCGCACGTAAGTATAGCTTCGACAAGTACGGCAGGGGACGCCACAATATCATAACCCTGGTGAATTCATTCCACGGACGTACCATTTGTACTCTTTCTGCAACAGGTCAGGACGTTTTCCACAACTACTTCTTCCCTTTTGTAGATGGTTTCATTTATGTTGAAGCAAACAACATTGAAGATTTGAAAGCTAAGCTCGATGATACGGTTTGTGCCGTTATGTTTGAGTATGTACAAGGCGAAGGCGGCGTAATGGCTCTTGAGCAGGAGTTTGTTGACGAGATTTTCAAGCTTTGTGCAGAAAAGGACGTTCTTACAATTGCGGACGAGGTTCAGACAGGCGTTGGAAGAACAGGAAAGTTCCTCTGTGGCGACCATTTCGGCAAGAAGGCTGACCTGACCACACTTGCTAAAGGACTTGCTGGAGGCGTACCTATTGGCTGCTGTATGGCTGGCGACAAGTGCAAGGACGTTCTTCAGCCCGGAACACATGGCTCCACATTCGGCGGAAATCCCATCTCTTGTGCAGGCGGATTGGCAGTACTTAACACACTCACAAAGCCCGGATTTATGGACGAGGTTGCAGCCAAGGGCGAATATATCCGCAAGAATCTCCTCGAAATCCCCGAAGTAAATTCTGTTTCGGGTAAGGGTATGATGATAGGTATCGAGCTTAAGACAAAAAAGGCTGCTGATATCGTAAAGGCTGCACTTGATAAGGGATTGCTTCTTCTGACTGCAAAGACGAAAGTTCGTCTTCTGCCACCTCTCACCATCTCTTACGAAGAAATCGACAAAGGTCTTGCAATTCTCGCAGACTTGCTGAAATAATGAAAGGATAACGACTATGAAGCATTTATTGAAGTTACTTGATTTAAGCACAGAAGAGATTATCGACATTCTGAATCTTGCAGATCAGCTTAAGTATGAGCAGAAGCATGGTATTCCCCACCACATTCTCAAGGGAATGACTCTTGGAATGATTTTCCAGAAGGCTTCTACTAGAACACGTGTTTCCTTTGAAACCGGTATGTATCAGCTCGGCGGTCAGGCACTCTTTCTCTCCT